>JADFYY010000027.1 GCA_015232825.1 Magnetococcales bacterium | reverse complement strand
TGCTGGAAAATACTGTGAAAAAATGAAGGGATTTTTAATTTCCGGTGGCCCATCTTCTTTGCCTTGGCTGGAGGATATGGCCGTTAAATCACTGGCTGAAATTGGGGGATTTACTTTATGAGTACCGGGTTGTTGCTTGCGCATTTTGTCTCTTCCCCTTGGGCTGTGCTGCCAGAAACTTTCTTAGTCATGCGGTCAGTTCTGTCCAGGTGGACTGGGGGCCAACTGGCAAGCGAAAGCGTTTTGCAAAAAATCTCTGCTGACAAAAAAATCATGGCCGCTCGGAATGTTGCCAGCATACAGGCGGGAGGTGGAAACATTGCAGTGCTTCAGCTTTACGGGATATTGGCACAGCGAGGACAAATTGATGATGTGTCCGGGCCTGGAGTGACAAGCCTCCAGCAATTCACGGCAAATTTTCGTGACGCTGCAAATGACCCAAGCGTGTCTGCAATCCTGATTGATATTGATTCCCCTGGGGGATCGGTTTTCGGGGTCCAAGAACTTTACGAAGAGATCATGGCTTGCAAAAAACCCGTCACGGCCATTGCGAACTCTATGGCAGCGAGTGGGGCGTACTGGATTGGGTCTGCCGCTGGTGAATTCTATTGCACTCCTGGTGGCATGGTTGGATCAATCGGCGTGGTCATGTGCCATGTGGACCAGTCAAAAGCTCTTGAGATGGATGGTCTGGACCCGACTTTTATCTATTCAGGCAAATTCAAAGTGGAAGGGAACTCATGCGAGCCTCTCAGCGAAGAAGCTCAAACAGAAATGCAGAGGATGGCCGACGCATACTACAGCAAGTTTGTGTCGGCTGTGTCCAAGGGGCGCAAAGTCCCAATCGCCAGTGTACGTGACGGGATGGGCCAGGGCCGCACGTTGATGGCTCAAGATGCCATGGCCGAAAAAATGGTGGATGGTGTTATGCCGTTTGACGCCGTTGTGAAAAAAATGATGACTGCCCAGAAAATCGCAACTCCATCGCGCTTGAATGCTGCCAAGCGTGAGATTGAATTGATTTAAGCTGACAGATTGGGTCCATTGATCCACTGGCAGACCTGTCCTTAGACAGGAAAAAGGTGAAGGAAAAGATGTAAGGATTCTAACTGTGAGTAAGGAATTACGAGAATTACAGGGTAAAAAAGCGGACGCATTGGTTGAGGCTCGGAAGATCACCACCATTGCTGCCAGCGAAGGGCGAGACCTGACGGAAGAAGAAACCAAAGGGTATGACGCCATTTCCGTAAAAATCAAAACGCTTTCTGCCGCGATTGACCGAGAGATTGACATGATCTCGGCTGAAGCGCAGGGAGCAGCCGTTGCCAAGGTTGTCGGGCATGAAACTCCTGCCGCGACAAATACATTCGGGTCTGGTGAAAAGCAGAATGACCCGAAGGGTGGTTTTCAAAGTTTTGGAGTTTTTGCCGCTGCCGTGAGGGTTGCTGGGCAAGCTGGTGGGGCATTTGATCGGCGTCTAGCTCCAGAAGCATCAATGGGGAGTACTTACAGTTCTGGTGGCGTTGGTGCCGACGGTGGGTTTTTGATTCCGCCAGAGTTCAGCACTGAACTTTTCCGGCTTTCTCTTGACGGGGACGCTCTTCTGCCTCTGACTCGCAACGCAGACATCAATAGCAACGTCATGTCCTATCCATATTCAGAAGCGACGCCCTGGGGAGCAACTGGGGTCAAAGCGTACTGGGAAGGCGAAGGCGACGAAATGACGAAAACAAAATTGTCGGCAAAGCGTCTCGATATGCGTTTGCATCGTCTTGGCGCGTTGGTGCCTGTCACCCAAGAATTGCTTGACGATACGCAGGCTCTATCCTCGTATTTAATCGAGGAGATGTCTTCGGCAATCCGTTGGAAGGTGAACGATGCCATTTTGAGCGGTACGGGGGCTGGGATGCCAACCGGTTGTTTGGCTTCAAGTGCGGCAATGACGGTCCCCAAAGAGTCGGCGCAGCCAACGATGACGTTGGTGTTGAACAACGTCACCCGGATGATTGCAACGTTACCTCCTGGCAGCAAGCGGACGGCAATCTGGATTTTGAATAACGATGTGCTACCGTATTTGCACACGATCTCCACGCCGTCGAATGCACCTCCTGCGTTTGTGCAAACTGCCGCGACAGGAGCATTAATCCCGAATGCTCCGGACGGGCTGCTTTTGGGCATGCCGGTGATTGCATCTCAACATGCGAATACGTTTTCAAGTGTTGGTGATGTGAACCTGATCGATTTGAAATACTACCGGACCACCACCAAGTCTGGCGGTATTTCCACGGCAACGTCCATGCACTTATATTTCGATCAAAATGCCGTTGCTTTCCGGGCGACATTCCGCATGGACGGGAAATCGATTATTTCCGCGCCGATTGTCCCGAACAAAGGAAGCAATAATATGTCCCCATTCGTCTTGCTCGGCGCACGATAAGGAGATCGGGGAATGAAACCATCCGAACAACTGGCTGTAGTGGGCTATCTGTCCCCTGCAAGTCAGACCACCGTTCAAAATACCGGGTACATCTCTGCTGCCGATTTCAACAGCTTTTTGTGCGTCTTGAATATCGGGGCCATGACTTCTGGTGGAACCCTGGATGCCAAAATTACACAAGCGACTGACGCCAACGGGACGGGGGTCAAAGACGTAACGGGATGTGGGATGACGCAGATTCTTGCGGCATCGGGGAGCAACAAGCAGGTTGTGTTCAATCTGCGGCAGGATCAACTGGACATTGCTGGGGGATTCGGTTTCTTCACCTTGTCCATTACCCCGGCAACCCAGGCCAGCATTATCGGTGCGGTGGTTTTTGGGGTTGACCCTGCATACGAGTCTTGCTCCGATAAAAACGTTGCAAGTGTCGTACAGGTAGTCGGATAACAAACTTGGGGGCCGGGTTTCCGGCCCCTTTTTTTATCAATTTTAGAGAGGAGTGCTTCTGTGAGTTATTCAAACACCCAGGTGGCTGCGTTAACCACAACCGAGGTCGCAGCATTAACCACTACACAGATCGGGACGTTTACATCCGCGCAGGTTGGATTGCTCACCACTACCCAAATCAATGCCGTTTCCACGACTCAAATCAGTTCGCTTACAACGACATTGATTGATGGCCTGACAACCACACAGATTCCGACATTGGCCACCACCCAGATCACCGGTGTGTCGTCCACGCATATCTCATCCCTGACCACCACGCAGGTGGATGCGCTCACCACCACTCAGATTTCTCCTTTGACCGTCTCGCAATTCGGTGGTTTATCCTCTGCACATATTGGGTCGTTGACAACCACCCAGATTGGTGTTTTCTCCACCACCCATGTTGCCTCTTTATCGACGGGTCAACTGGCAGGGGTCACGCCAGCACAGGTCACAGCGTTGACCACAACCCAGGTCTCCCCGTTGTCGTCCACCAAGATCGGGAGCCTGACGACGCCACAGTTAAACGGTCTAACCCTGGACCAATTCAAGACTCTAACAAGTGACCAAATGTCGAAAGTGGTGGGTGCAACGTCTGAACGGATAGCCGTTACCGGGCATGCAAACCCTATTTCACAGGGTGCTGGCACTATCAACACGGGATATCAAAGCGTTGCTGGGTACGGGCATTTCATAGGCATTCTATCGCTCGGTGCTATGGGTGCCACCAGTACGGTTGACGCCAAAATCACCCAGGCGACTGACGCCAACGGGACTGGCGTGAAAGACGTGGCCGGGCTGGCGATGACGCAGATCACGGGCGCAGTTGGGGGTGGAAACAAAAACGTGATCTTTGAAATCCGTCCAGAAAATCTTGATCTGACCAACGGTTTCAATTTTATCACACTCTCCGTCACCGTCGGTACTGCTGCGAGTCTGTTGTCTGCTGTCGTGATTGGCGTCAATCCTGATTACGCCCCGACATCCGGTAATATCTTCCCTGTCCGTCAGGTGGTCGGTTAACGTCCATGGCATTGACTGTCATCATTCCTCCAGCATCCGAGCCAGTAACGTTGGCGGAAGGCAAGTTGCACCTGCGCGTGGACGGATCCACAGAGGATGCGCTTGTGACAATGATGCTGGTGTCCGCACGGGAACGGGCGGAAATGCTAACAGGCAGGCAGTTAATGCCAGCCACTTACCGGCTGACCATGGACTATTTCCCGTGCGCCAGTGATCAGGATGGAGGGACAGGATATTCACTCCCTGGCTCTTCCATCATGCTCCCTGTCGCCCCAGTCACGGCAATCAACAGCATCAAATATGTGGATATGGCGGGTTTGCTTCAGACCATGGCCCCGTCCACATATCTTTACGATTTGATCAGTGATCCGGTTCGCATCCACCTTCCATTCGGTATGACTTGGCCGATAACCATGCCGCAAATCGGTGCGGTTCGAGTTGAATTTGTGGCTGGATATGCGAATGCTGCTGCGGTTCCAAATTCAATCAAGCAATGGATTTTGATGACTGCGGCTGGTGGTTATACGCAGCGCGAAAACGTGACCGGAAAACCCATCATGAGTACCCCATTTCTTGATGGGCTGCTCGATGCTTACAAGGTGGTGATGTTTTGAGTACCGTGACCGCCAGTTCATTAAATTATCGAGTCGCAATTCAAAGCAAAAGCGCATCAAAGGACGGCTTTGGTCAGCACGTCGCTTCATGGACGACGCTCGACACGCTTTGGGCAAGCATTACGCCGGTATCAGGGAAAGAGGATGAAAATGGGCAGATCGTCTCATCGGCCACCTCAAAAATCGTAATCCGGTGGAATTCTTCTTATTCGAATATCAAATCTGTCGCTGGGTATCGGATCACTTGCGAGGGTAGGATTTTCAATATTCAGGCAATTTTGCTGGATCGGATCAATGGAAGCATCACGTTCCAGGTTGTTGAGGGAGGGAATGATGGCTGAGCTTGTGACGGTTGAAGGGTTGAGTGAGCTATCTAATGCTTTAAGGCAGATGTCCGTAAGGCTGCAGGCTAACGGGGTCGCAGCGGCTATTTATGCTGCTGCAGCAATCATCAGGAACCAAGCAAAAGCAAACGCTCCAGTACAAACTGGAACGCTTAAACGCGCCATTTATGCTTCCAAAGACAGAAGTAAAACGACAACAACAACGAAAGCCATGATCGTCGGCGTTCGCAAAGGAAAAAAATTAAGAACAGTTAATTCAAGAGGAAGAAACACATCAAGAGACGCTTATTATGCTGATTGGGTTGAGTTTGGGACAAAAAAAACACCTGCTCAACCATTCCTTCGTCCAGCATTTGAAAGCACAAAAGAAGAGGCTCTTGGCGCATTGAAAACCCGGCTCTCAAAGGCGGTTGATGACGCGAGACGGGCAGGTCTAGGCGGATGACTACTCTCCAGGAACAAATTGTCACAATACTGGCCACGGCCAATGTCGCTGGTGGGAGAATTTACCCGCATGTTGCACCGAACGGGGCCACCCTACCAAACATTTCATATTTTGTTGTCTCCAGCGTGCCCACAGCAACATTTGCAGACGGATATCCAATCACCGAAACCAGAATTCAGTTTGACTCGTATGACAGCACCTATTCTGGCGCACAGGCCACAGCAAAAGCTTTATCGGACGCACTGGCGGCATCATCGCTTACAAACAACAAAGTCATGGCGCGTGACAGTTTTGATCTGCAAACCATGGAATACCGTGTGATCACGGATTTCTCTTTCTTTTCTTGAGGACTACAAACAATGGCATCTACCGGAATCGCTGCAAAAGGCTCAACCATCTCTATCGGCACCGCCACAGGTGGGGCCAACAATATCACCGCAGTTTCGCTCACGAACCCATGTCGCGTCACGCTGGCGTCTAGCATCGCTGGGTATTCCGTTGGTAACGTGATCACCATTGCAGGAATCACAGGCACCACCCAACTCAATGGGAACAATTACGTTATCGAATACATGGAGCCAGCAAACAAAATCATCTCGCTGGCTGGTGTCAACGCGCTTGATTATACGGCATGGTCTGCTGGTGGAACCGTCACACCCGTGACTTTGACCCAGATCAAGAATGTTCAGACGTTTTCAGGTTTTGATGGTTCCGTAACTGTTCACGATGTGACGGACATGGATTCACCAGCTAAAGAGTTCCTAGCCGGGATCATCGATGAAGGCGGGTTCAGCTTTGAGTGCTTGCTTGATAACGGGGATGCCGGGCAACTGGCTATTTCCGCAGCCAAGGGCGCAGCTGCAAAAACTTTTAAGCTAATTCTACCAAATGCAAAAGTTGCGACTTTTTCAGGATTGGTCAAGAAGTTTAACGCTAGCGGCAGTGTTGATGGCGTTGTGAAACGATCATGTGACATTCAGATTTCTGGTTTGGTCGTCTGGTCCTGATAATCAAATGCATCCGTATCACCGGATCAATAAACTGGGTTTAAAGGGGTACTTCGATGGGTTTAAACAGAGAACAGATTTTGGATGCCGTTGATTTGAAAACAGTCGCTGTGGATATCCCAGAATGGGGTGGGTCTGTCAATATCCGCACTTTTACTGGGGCAGTGCGTGATGAATTTATGACGACCATGAAAGAAAAACAGAACGGACCAGTTGTGGACGCCAGCGCACTTCTGGTCTCATTGAGCGTTGTCGGTGACGATGGCCAGCGACTTTTCAGCAAGGCAGACTTAACGACCATTAATGGGAAATCTGGTCTTGTTATCGGTCGGCTCGCCAATGAAATTATGAAACTCAATCAGATGGGGCCGGAAGGTGACAAGGAAACGGAAAAAAACTCCGAGAAAGGCCAGACAGAATAAGCTATTTCCGCCTGTGCCTTGCTCTTGGTTTCCCTCACCCTGACTTTCTATTGTCCCGTCTCACCTCCACACAAATAGCAGATTGGCTTGCGTACATGAGAATTGAGGGTCTGCCTGATGTGCGGAATGATTTCGGCATCGCGCAGATTGCTCAACTCATAGTCAGTTCGTTTGGTGGAGAAGGGACAAAACTGACCATTGGTGATTTCATGCCATGGACCAAAATACCAAAAACTGAACCTGTTGACGATATTGACGACGCAGAAAAACGCAGTCAGCAAATCATGGCACTGCTTGGAGGATAAAAATGTCTGGAAACGTAGGATCTCTCATCGTAAATCTTGAGGCGAACATTGCCAGATTTGAAGCCGGGATGAATCAGGCGGAACAAATCGCAAGTACGGCAATGGGAAGCATCCAGAACGTTGCAGAGACATCCATGCAGTTTGCACAAAAAGCATTGGTTGGGTTTGCTGCTGTGTTCTCTGCTGATGCATTTGCGTCTGGAATCAAAGGGGCTGTTGATTCTGCCGCTGCACTATATGATCTCTCTGTGATTTCAGGGGCGTCCGTAGAAGATTTGTCTAAACTGGGCAGGGTGGCAAAACAATCAGGAACAAGTCTCGATGAAGTATCAAGTATTCTTGTCAAGATGTCGAAAGCCGAGTTTGATGCAGCGAACGGGAACCAAAAACTTGCTGGATTGTTTGAATCTCTAGGTGTTGCTGTCACTGATAAGACAACCGGGAAGCTGAGAGATGCAAGTGATGTTCTTGTTGATGTTGCTAAAAAACTTGACATGATGGAGAGCGGCACGACACGCGCAGCATATGCACAAGAATTACTCGGAAAAAGCGGCGCACAAATAATCCCGTTTTTGCAGGATTTGGCAGGTGCGGGTGAAATGCAGGCAAAAATCACGAAAGAGATAGCGTATGAAGCAGATCAGCTCGGAGAGGCGCAAGAGAAACTGGATGGTAGAAATAAATCATGGATGAAAACATTGTCCATTGGGCTGATCCCTACGTGGCGCGATTTAAACGAAGTAATGCTGGAAAATGACAGCGTAATTGTTAAGCTTGATAAAAAGATAAAAGAGTTAGTCAAAGATGGGACTATTGATGATTGGGCACGGACGGGGGCGCAAGGCGTTGTCGTTTTGTTGGATTCTTTTGAAGCACTTGGGCGGGTTGTCACGATTACTGGAAAATTCATCGGTGCCGCATTTGCGCAATATAATGAATTCAATCAAAACACCAAAGCAATCGGCAAATACTTAATAAGCCCGTCGCAATGGACGAAAGATCCACCGTCATTCAGCTATAAAGATAAATGGGATGTTATTGCTAATTCGTTTGAACAAGAAAAAGAAGAATTGTGGCTAAAGCCTTTGACGTTCCACGATCTTATGAATAAGCAGTTGAGAAAGCGAGAAGCAGGAGAACTTGGACCGCCACAGAAAGGAACGTGGACACCACCACCAATTGCAACAGATACAGTTGCCGCTTCGTCAAAAACGAAAACCATCCAGCCAAAAGAAACCCAAACCCAATGGGAACAGTTCCTAACCCAACTCGCCGGGCAGTTGAATAAACTGGAGTTGGGTGAGTTTGCGGCAATGAACGAACACGCCAAGCGGCTGGCTGAATGGAACAACAGGCAAGCAAACCTTCCTCTCGCTGATTTGTCGAAAGCTGAAGACCTGATTAAAAAACTGCATGACGCGAAAGAGAACGCATTCACCAAAGGGTATGCTGAAGGTCTGGATAAAGAAATTCAGGCAATGCAAGAGCAGAACAAAGCCTTGGAAATGTCCACGCTTGGCCGTGAAAAGTACAATTTGATGATCAAGGATAGCGTGAAACTCCAAGATGCAATCAATTCGGCTGAAAAGTCTGGGTTGATCGTATCCGACGCTGTTGCGAAGAAAGACGCTGCATTGATGCAACAGCGGAAACAATTGATCGACGACCTAACCTTGCTCACCAAAACCAGCACAGCCGTGCAACTGGAAGCAATCGAGTACAAATACAACAAAGAACGCGAGTTCAATTTTGGAGCCAGAAAAGCTCTGGACGATTACGCAAATGCAGCGACGAACCAAGCTGCCAACATATCCGGGACAATATCTAATCTGTTCAAAGGAATGGAAGACGCTTTAGTGAGTTCTTCCAGGGAAGCCAAAATTAATCTTAAATCTTTAGCCGACTCTTTTAAATCTTTGGCCGACTCGGTTATTTCTGATTTGATCCGTATCCAGGTGCGAGAGAGTATTACAGGGCCGCTGGCTGATGGCGCGAAGGGTTTGTTTGCTGGTGCTGGCGGCAGCCTTACGACGATGTTTAGCGGATTGTTTGGGGGGGCGTCTCCAGATCTGACTGGTGGGGCGATGTATGAGGATGCAAGTCAATGGAGTTTCCCTGGGGTTCCAGATGTTGTTGGTGATTTGTTCAGAGCCAAAGGTGGCCCAGTAGAAAGCGGACAACCTTACGTTGTCGGTGAGCGAGGGCCAGAATGGTTTGTTCCTTCATCATCTGGCACGATCATTCCCAATGGTGGCGTGGCGTCATCGGTCAAAATGGATGTTCACATCCACGAGGCTGCAGGAACCAAGGCAACCGTCCAGCAATCCACTGGACCGGGCGGAATCCCGCGCCTTGATGTGATCATCACTGCGGTCGAGAACATGCTAGGGAGGAATATTTCTATGGGCAATGGTCTGGCGTGTGTGATGGAAAATCGGTATGGCCTTAACCCGGCGATGGGGTTGTCATGACTATTTCTTGGCCTGCCGATCTTCCTGCGGTGAGATCTGAGGGGTACGGAATAGCTCTCCCGGATGAGATTTTACGCACGGATATGGAAGCCGGGGTGCCGTTTTCCAGACGCATAAGCCGATCAAATCCAGCAGTGTTCACTGTGTCATGGGTTTTGACCAAAGAACAGTTTGATTCGTTTTGGGACTGGTTTCTTGACCCAACTACGGGGTTGAATGCGGGAACGGTCTGGTTTGCCTTCTCGACGGGCCTCCCTGGTGCAAAAGCAACTCAGGTGGCCCGGTTCAAATCTCGACCTAAAGGCGCATCGATGGGCAAGGGCATCTGGATGGTATCAGGTGAGTTGGAGGTTCTCCCCGCATGAGCGACGCATCTCTATCAACCGCACTCAAAGAAGCGTATGCGGTTGCCCCACGGGATCATATGTATCACACCCTTGAGATCCGTCACGCCACCATCGACCCGCCGATCCGAGTAGTAATGGGTGGGTGGGGAATCTCGGCAAAGCTTGAGGCAGCTGCACCCGCAAACCCAAGTGAAACGGTGGAGTGGCTGGCGTTTGCCTTCTCAATCACGCCTCCAGATATTCAAGCGTCTGGATCTCCCAGAATGATGATCGAACTGGAAAACGTCTCCAGGATCATCATGGCAGCGATTGAATCTGCTATGGACTCAACAACACCTGTTGAGGTCACATACCGGATTTACCTGGAATCTGGATTGACAGTTGGGCCAGAGAACAATCCACCTCTGAATCTAACCGCGACGACGGTTCACATCGATCAAATGCGCATCAAGATTGAAGTTGGATACCCTGATATGGGGCAAAAAAAATTCCCAAGGAGGGTCTATTCGGCTCAAGAATTCCCTGGGCTCGTTATATGACTGACCATTGGGCGATTGAATATCTCGGCGCACCCTGGGTGTCTGGCGCATCTGGGCCAGAAAGTTATGACTGTTGGGGGTTGGTTCGAGCGGTTTATCGAGATCGGTTTGGCATCAAACTGCCCATCGTCGAAGTCAAAGAAAAAATACCGTCGGCAGTGCGTCACGACTGGCGAGAGACCAAGACGCCAGAAGATGGGGATGGGGTGATCATGTCAACTGGCACATCGCCGCATCACGTTGGACTATTCGTAGTTACTCCGGACGGCAATTACGTGCTGCATTCGGTCGAAGGTGCGGGGGTGGTGCTGCAATCCATGTCTGCTCTAAAAATTCATAGTTGGAATATTTGCGGCTATTATACCAGGATTGGAACGCAACGATGAAAGCTCTGATCCATGTAAATAGTCACCCGCTACTCAACATCCACACTGAAAAGACAATCACCCGTCGGCGCAAAATATCGGCATTGGCACCAAAAACCAACCTGCCGTTTATCGCCATCCTGAACGGCAAGCCAATCATGAGGGTTGGGTGGTCTCGGCGGCTACAAGATGGGGATAGTCTTTATTTTTACATTGTCCCCCAAGGCGGGGGTGGTGGAAAGTCGAATCCTTTGGCAGCGGTGCTGACAATTGCAGCAATATTTGTTTTACCTGGAATCGGGGGAATGATAGGTGCGGAACTAGGGATCTCCACTGCGGCGATTGGAGGGATAGAAGGTTTTTCCGCAATGGCATTATTCAAAGGCGCGGTGACCTTCTCTGGCATGTCCTTGCTTTCCGCAATGATGCCAACTCCGAAAGCACCAACGTCTCAAGCGGCAGCGTCTCTTGCGGCACCATCGCCAACCTATTCTTTATCAGCACAGGGCAACTCAGCCAGGATTGAGGCTCCAATACCTGTTCAATATGGACGGATGCGGACATTTCCAGATTTTGCGGCGATTCCATATACTGAATTTGCGGGGAATGAGCAATTTTTGTACGAGCTTTTTTGCATCGGATGCGGAGCATACAGCGTCGAATCAATCAAAATAGAGGATACCGACATCACGTCTTTTGATGATGTGACAACGGAAATTGTCAACCCTGGCGGGACTCTCACCCTATTTCCTGCCGATGTTGCCAGTTCGGTCGAGGTTTCCGGGCAGGAGGCTTTGACGAATGTTTACCTTGGGCCATTCACAGTCAATGCCTCTGGCACTGTCATCAACGCCATTGCCATCGATGTAATTTTCCCGCGAGGGCTATATGCTGTCAACGGCGAGGGTTCGCTGGTTGAGCAATCTGTTGTTTGGGCTGTCGAAGCGCGAACTATAAATGATATTGGGACCGTTTTTGGCAGTTACGCAACGCTCGGAACCGAGATATTTACGGGGGCAACTACCACACCGCAACGGATGTCATATCGCTACACGGTGAGCAATGCCAGATACCAAGTCCGAATCAAACGCACTGATACCAAAAATACCGCATCCAATTTTGCCCATGAAATGGATTGGATTGGCCTTCGAGGATATTTGCCAGAAACCCGCGACTATGGAAACGTCACACTGTTGGCCGTGCGCATGAGAGCCAGTGGGAACATTTCAGGCATGGGTGCGCGACGGATCAACGTAATCGCCACTCGCAAAGTTCAAACATGGTCCCCAGGTGGTGGATGGGCAACGGCAACGGCAAATTCGTCAATCGCGTGGGCGTTTGCGGATGCGGCCATGGACTCTGTCTATGGCGGTGGATTGCCAGCGGCTCGTGTCGATCTGCAAGCACTCTACGATCTGGATGCGGTCTGGACGGCGCGAGGAGACTATTTCAATGGGCGGTTTGACGGCGTTTCGACGGTTATGGATGCATTAAGCAAGATCGTCGCGGTTGGCCGGGCGCGGGTCTACATGCAAGGCGGAATACATCGGGTATTTCGTGATGGTGCTGCTACCGTGCCTACTGTCCTGTTTTCGATGCGGAACATCGTCAAAGGGTCATTCGGCATCGAGTATATAATGCCGTCTGACGAATCCGCAAATCACTGCGATGTTGGGTATTGGGATGCGGATGTTTGGGCTGCACGTCGAGTGCTTGCGACGCCACCAGGGGTGACGCCAGGGATTGCTGGAAAATTTGAAACGTTTGGGATTACGAACCGTGATCATGCCGGGCGCGAGGGAGCGTATCGCGCTGCTGCATCTCTTTACCGCCGAAAAATCATCACGTTCACGGCGGAAATGTCCGGGTATCTCCCGTCTCTCGGTAATCTGATTGCCATTCAGCACGATTTGCCAGAATGGGGGCAACACGGTGAGATTACCGCCTGGAACGCTGGAACGCTCACGGCCACATTATCTGATCCGCCAGTTTGGACGGATGGGGCAACGCATTACATTGGATTGCGTAAACGGGACGGGAGCTTGTCCGGGCCGTGGGTGGTGACCAAAGTTGATGATTATCGCATCCTGTTTGCAACCACTCCAGACATTACGCCCTATACAGGCTTGGAGGAGGCGAGAACTCACATCTCTTTTGGGCCTGGAGACCTGTGGAGGCAACGTGCACGAGTGATCTCAGTCAAACCGCAATCGCTTTACACTGTAAAAATTGAGGCAGTGAACGAAGATGCACGGGTTCATGCTGCTGATACTGGGTTGGTTGTTGCTGGATCTCCTGTCTCAAATCTGGCGCGAGTTCTAACGGCACCGGTTGTTACCGGGCTGACCGCAATGGAGTCTATCGGGAACCCATTGCTTGTCCAACTTTCGTGGAATCCTGCACCTGGTGCTGAGTATTACCTCGTCGAGCAATCGCTCAACGGGGGGATGTGGACCAGACTCGCGGAGCCTCGCGGGACAATGATTTCCGTGCTGACTGTTTTTGGGGATTCAACCTCTTTGCGAGTCGCGGCAGTCGGATCAACTCGTGGTCCATGGGCAGAAATAACGAGAGAGGGATGGGACGACCGATTTTGGACCGGAGACGATGATCCTTACATGACAAACGATGAAAATCCTTACTGGGGGCCAATTCGATGACCGCTTTACCGCCAATTACTGACTATACGACACCAAGCCCAAACAAACAGTCAAAAATAAAGACATATTTCACAGATGTTCGTGCTTTTATGGCTGGGTTGCTGGGGACCACAGGCACGGTACTTACCGCACTTCAAACGCTGCTTGGGAGTTTCGGGACTGCTGGGTACGTCCTGACAAGCACAGGGACAGGGACAGTGCCGACGTTTCAGGCTCCTGCCAGTGGTGGAGTGACGGCGAATTCAGGAGACCCTTATAATACTTATGCTGGGCATAACGCATTACTCACTCTAACTGACGGCCATCATAATACAGCGTTTGGATACGCAGCAATGGACTCCATTACTGGTGGAGATTATAACTGTGCATTCGGTTATGGTGCGCTAGCAAGTCATGAAAATGGTGTAGATAACGCAGCTTTTGGATATGGAGCGTTAGCATCAAACACAACATCAGGAAATACTGCTTTCGGTTACCAATCGTTGCTAAGCAATACGACCGGAGCTGGCAACACAGCTTGCGGATGGGAATCACTAAAAAATAATACCACATACGACAACTGCACAGGACTCGGTAGAGAAGCCGCTGTTACCGGAAGCAACCAAGTTCAGCTAGGCAACTCCTCAACAACAACATACTCATATGGAACTGTACAAGACCGCGCATCTGACGCAAGGGACAAAGCGGAGATTCGCGACACCATTCTTGGGCTTTCATTCATTATTGCTTTACGACCAGTTGATTTTAAATGGAATTATAGAGAGGACTACACGGAAAAATTAAAGGACGGCACCACAATAACGCATCCTGAAGGCTCTAAAATTCGGAAACGGTTCCATCATGGTATTATTGCTCAAGAAGTAAAAGAAGTTATGGACACCATGGGAGTTGATTTTGGTGGATACCAGGACCACAAAATAAATGGTGGTGAAGACCGATTGACTTTTGGATATTCTGAACTAATCGCACCAATGATCAAAGCTATTCAAGAACTAAACGAGAAAGTTGAACGGTTGAGCAGTTAAAAACCAAGTCGTCTCGCCACTTTCTAGACACTCTATTCTTCACTCTGACAATCGAAAAATTCACACAATAGGAGTTTGAAATTGTTTAACAATATATCGATCCAAGATCCCAATACCAACTTAACAGAACGATTTGATTATAACGGTTTGAATCAGATCGTATACCGGGGAACGGCCTTACCTGGAACCGCCGAAACAGAGCCAGGATGGGCGATCTACAAATATGATCGAGATGCAAGCATGAACGTCATTTCAAAAAAAATGGCAGTTGGCGAATTGAACAATTTCAGCCATATTTGGGCCAACCGTGCATCCTTGGAGTATGTGTAATGGCGAACACTTTTAACCCATTTACAGGAACTTTTGATTCTGCCCCAAATGCCGTTGACTTAAGCGCGAGTTTCCAGGGAGTTTATAACCCGTCCACGGCATATCAAATAGGTGAAATCGTATGGTATGCGGGAATCATGTACGTTTGCATTTTACCCGCAACCGCACAAACCCCGTTGACTGCCACAACCTACTGGCAACAGATAAATATCGGAGACACTGTCGGACCTGATGGTGGCGTTGCTACCGGTGAGATGGCTCTTTTCAATACCGCAACAGGGAAATTAATCAAGGGAAGTGGCAATATCCCAACTGCGGCTGGGTTTGCATTGCTTGATGATGTGGATGCTGCGGCGCAAAGGGCCACGCTCGGCGTGGACGTTCTGGCAACCAAAAAAAGCAATCTTACGGCAACAATTGCCCCGACAATCAATGATGATGGTGTGGCCGGGTATGGGCCAGGATCATTTTGGCTCATAGCATCATCTGGCGTCGCGTACACCTGCACCTCGAATGCAACTGGCGCGGCTCAATGGATTCACATCTCGTCCACCAACATCGCCGAAACGCGATCCGCTGCAATCAATATGGCGGATAATGTGGTGCAACGGCCAGAGTTGAAGGATTGGGCAGAAACCGTCTCAACCACGGCCACAACGGGGACCATCACGCTTGACTGCACGACTGGCAACGTTTTCACGCCAACTGCGGCTTTGACTGGGGATATCACAATCGCCATCACCAATCCGCCATCAACGGGGATTTCGGGGACGGTGACCTTTATTTTCACTCAACACGCCTCATCGGCCAAGACCATTACCTTGCCGAATGGCGGGGTATGGGCAACAGGATCAGCACCTGATTTTTCAATTGTTGGTGCAGTTTACGTGTTGATTTTCAAGTCCATGAACGCCGGGACAAGTTGGGTGGTTTTCAGTGTTGGCGGAGGTGGCCTTTCTGGCCCAGCCTCTTCTGTGGTTGGGAATATCCCTGTTTTTGGTGACAATACGGGTAATAGTTTAGTCGATTCTGGCCAATCGCTAAACAATATGCAGGTGAATGCGCTGTTCACAATGATTGCAGTCGATCAACTTGGTTCGGTGCAAACCGGAATGGTTGGAAGTACCATTGACGCTTTTGATACTGATTCTGCGGCTACTAAAACAAACTTGGCATATTATGCCGGATACTACGAATCCAACTCCGATGAGATCATAAGTGGGTTTTCGCCATCTGGAGCGTATGATGGTTACGCTTTTTACAATGCCAGTGCCACTGATATGATAAGCTACGGTATAGCATGCACCGCTGGAGCGACAGCATCAATAACTAAGGTCGTTGTAGAGCTGAATGGAGGGGCTCCTTACACCGGGGACATTTATATTGATTTCTATATAGGTGCGAATGTTACTGGAACAGTGGGAACCGACGCAAAACCAACGTACACGCAAGCACGAGACGCAAGGTGGACCTTTAACGCAGCTACGTTAGGAATCGTTGCTGGAGTTCAGACAGTGTCGTTTAGCGGGGATCCAGTAAGCGTCACATCTGGTGACAAAGTATTGATCATGATGAGACCCGATAGTGGTTCGTCAGGAATGTATATAAGGCAGTTTACGGATTCCACTGGCACATATAACGGCTGTGGAATATATGATTATGGTAATACAGAAAGAAGTGCTGTAGGCTTAGAGGGTGCAATCACTGCATACACTGGAGCCACTGGCGATGCCCTCCTCATCCCCGCAACTACGACTTCACAAAATGCTCCAACTGATATAGATGTTGCATTAGTTCATCGGCCTATTGATTCTGTTACGATCAACACCGATCTAACATGCGATGTTTCCAGGGATGGCGGAACGACATGGACTGCTGTGACGCTGACTGACAATTATAACGATGGAACAAATCATTATTTGTCAGGTCAAGCTAATGTCTCAGCTCAACCTTCTGGCACATCTATTAAAGTGAGATTCCAGACAGATAACGACAAAACTCAAAGATTCTATGGATATGGAGTTACCTATGGCTAAGAGCGTAGACCGTGAGCGCAGAGAGAGGATTTTATTGGCTGCACCAATCCACAAACAAATCGAGGCCATCAGGGATCACATAGATGGGAAACCGGAAAAGTATAGTGGGCAGAAAAAAGCAATTGAGGATATCAAAAAAACGTTACCAAAAGTTTGACGCATAGGCTTCATTATTTTAATGAGCCCACGTGTGGCCACCTCTGTTGGATTAATCGAGGTGGCCATCAACGGCTTGGCAAATGTCGGTGATCGCGTCACGGTGCAAGACGGGCTGGCTGTGCGCGTCCAGGATTTTTTTGAATCACAGAAATACAAGATGTTAAAGGCTTGTAGCTCTTTTTTTCCCGTTTATCGCCGCCAGTGCCTCCGCAATAAACGCTTTCTGCTTTGCCCTTTCTGCCTCCAGGTCTTTATCATTCATCGCGGCCCTTTGCCGTCTTTCCTCCGCATCCACCCGTCTAGCTTCCTCCATTTCCCGGTGCTTCCGTTCTTCCGCCTCTTTCCGTTGCGCCGCATCCCTGGAGGCAGACGGGACAAACAAACCATTCTTGATCACCCGTACAAGCGACGCACAATAACCCACAGGCTTTTCAATCGTTCCTGTGTCTAATCGTGCCAGAAACTCTGCTCGAAGCGCGTCGGCGTCGGACGTTGGCAGTGTGGCCAGCATTCTGGAAACGACTATTGCTTCTGGCTTGGATAATTGTGGATGGGTTGTCTCAGGCTGCGACGGTTCCTTTTTTTCTGATGGTTTGGCTGGTTGAATTTTATCTTTTGCCGAAGGCGAAAAAACAACAACAACGGCTTCTGGCTGGCTGACTGGTTCAAAGGTTGGCGGTGGGGTTTGGGGTTGTTGTTCTTTTTCTTTGTTCCTTTCTATGTTATGGCTGACCTCCGGGGTCAGCCCCCCCTGACCTCCGGGGTCAGCCCTTTTCGCCTTCTGGGGCATCCCACCGAAACCCGCTCCAGGCGTTTTCCCGTTGAAAATCGGCAGGACTCCAGGTTGGCGATCAGCAGGCATTTCAAGGTGGATATACCAGATTTTGATTCCGCGAGGGGTACATCTGCCCGTCCACTCAACAAGGCCAAGAGCTACCAGGGCGGTGATGCTATCTCGAAAATGGCGTGGGTCCATATCGACTTCGTTGGCCATGGTTTCAATGGCGGCGAATGCCTCACCGGTGGCCCCGTTCCTGAAGAGCAAAAATGCTTCAAATGCGGTTTTGTTTTGCTCGCCTATTTGTTTGCGAGCATTCAGGATGGACTTGGTGACTGTGGCGAATCTTTGCGATGTGGGGGTGTTCATTGGGCGGCTCCGTTTGCAGTAAATACCGGAGCCTGAACGGTTACGATTCGTTTTGGGGCGTCCGGGGGTTCGTAACCCCGCAAACGGTCGGGACCACTGGATTTAGGCTTTCGCCCTGGACAGCCCAGTTGCCCCCGGAAACCCTTAAACGCATCAAAATACGCATGGAGCGTATCAGAATTGCAGAAAAAAATTGGTCGTTTGTTTGAGGAGGTTACGAGTCTCCTGTGCGAATACTGGATCAAAACGCTTTCCGAATGCAACAAGAAAATGCGCGAGCATGTAATTTTTTCTGTTTTGGGGGTTTGTTGTGCGGTTGCCGTTGGCGTGGCGATTGATGCGTTCATTTTTTCCTCCTTTTCACCTTTTGGTGAAAAAGTTATTGACATCTTCTCCGTTTTTTGAGAGAATCTGTCTTACTGAGTGCTGGCCAAAAAAACCCCTCGTTCTGCCAAGATTTCGGGGTTTTTTTGGTGCCTTTTTTTGGCGTTTGTAAACACTTACGTATTTAAACCGCTCTTTGCATCGAAACCGCTTCGATGCCCACAGACCATAAACGCCATTGGATAGAAAAAGCAAGTCGTTCTGTATCTATTTTTTCTTTTTTCCCTTCTGAGTCGCTTTCTGCGGCGTTTTCTTGATCCCCTTCACCAATGCCTTGGCTGGTGTGTTCTCTCGCAACGTGGCCGTTGTGGTGTGGGGGTGATTTTGCTGTTGAGGTTCCAACTTCTCACGTTTGTCCTCCAGCAGCCGTAGCGCAATGTCCCTGCTTTCCTCTGCCCTATCCAGCCGTTTGCGCAGGTCATCTTTGTCGGATTCGAGAGTGCGGACCAAGCGCAATATTTCCTCAATGCGTGCTTCAAGAACTTGCGCTCGCAAGTCGTCTTGACCGGGCGTACCACCTAATTTTATTGCGTCACTTGCAACACTTGCATCACGCAAAGAATCAGTCGTGCGCCCGGCCATGCTTCTTTGCGGCGCATTTGACGGGAATACTCTTTCAAGCTCCGCCGGGTCAATCACCGATTTGCCATTTGACAGCACAGTGGCAGACATCCTGCCTGAACTGATGGCTCTCGTGATCGTAGAAATGGATTTTCCAGACACTTGCGCTGCTTGTGTGGCGGTGATCATTGGCATGGCGTGACCTGTCGTGATAGTGATGTGGTTGATTATTGACGCAAGCAACCTGCATTGCAATAATCAAACCAATCAAGTCACGCAAGTTTTGCGTGGTCGGGCGCACGACAGATTCTTTGCGTTCTTTCCTTGCACGCAAGTCGGAACAATCGAACAAAAATATCGGATTCACGGTTGTTTGTTCGACAACGCCCGGCAGCCTTTAGCCTGGATTAAAACCCTACTATGGAAATGGCGTCGCATAATTTCGATTATGTAAAATTGCGCCAAAATTTGCAAATTGGAGATGATAGTTTCATCAATTTGTGATACGGTGAAAAAAAACATGCAACAGAGGAGATTGAGACCATGTTTGCGCTTCAGACGACACAACGACCACCGATGTCCAAGACACATCAGATCCCCCAGAAAGAAACCAATCTTCCTGGGCTTGAGTCTTTGGTGGTCAGCCAGAAAGAGTACAAAGAATGGGTGGCACTGTTTGATACCCCACCACAAGACAATGAAAAATTGCGTCGCGCATTGCAAACACCGTTGCCATGGGACTGACCAAACCATCATTTCTCACCGAGCATCATCAAATAGATGCGTTTTGCTCAGGTGAGGACCAAATTGACACATGGTTGAAGAAGTATGCACTCCGTAATCATGTGAACGGAGCTTCAAGAGTCTACACCGTGTGCGACAAGGATGTGGTTGTTGGATATTATGCTCTTGCAGCAGGGTCAATCTCACATGTTGCAGCGACAGGGAATTTTCGTCGAAATACACCAGAAACCATACCCGTCATCCTATTGGGGTGTCTTGCAGTGGACGTGTCGTATCAAGGCCAGGGATTGGGACGTGCCTTGTTCTGCGACAGCATCAGCAAGGTGATCGCTGCATCTGACATCATCGGTGCGCGAGGAATTGTCGTGCATGCTATTTCTGAGGAAGCCAAAGACTTTTATTTCAAATTAGGTCTTTCGGTATCGCCACGAGAAGAACGGACGTTCATGCAGACTTTGTTGGATTTGAGGCGTAACTTTGGAGTGTGTTGGTAAGCAAAAAAGTGATGGGCAATGCTGGAGAGCAACCCACCAAAGGTCGTTTGTCGGATTCACGTTGAACCAGCACACAACATTGGACGCATAAACACCATGGAATTTCTTTTTATTACCGCTATCCTTGCATTAATACCAGCCAAAATTGCTGGAAATAAGGGGAGGTCTTTAGGCGTCTGGTGGCTCTACGGGGTTTTGCTATTCCCTATAGCTTTTATTCACTCTCTGCTTATTATCAAAAATAAATTGGAAATTGAGAGTGAAAAAATATCGAGCGGGCAAGGAAAGAAATGTCAATTTTGCGCAGAAGTCATAAAATCAGATGCTCTTGTTTGCCGATATTGCGGTCGGGATGCTCCTACTGCGCCACATCAAGTCAAGAAACGTTCAACGAGCGTAAAAACATGGATTTTTGGTGTTCTGTTTGCAATTTTTGTGTGCTTTCTTGTAGACAGACACGTCGGAACAGTTGAAAAAGAAAAGGCCCCCGCCAGTGCAGCAACCGCTGAATCGACACCAACAGGCGCAGGGGTGCCAGCATTAGTTGCATCTCCCCCGCAAGTCTCATGGCGTTACGACAAAAATAAGGACGACATGACCAGTAAGGACATTTCATATGCAATTACAGAAAGTTTAAATAAAGAAGATTTGCATTTCCCTTACGGTCCAGGAATTTCAGGACGGTTAACCCTGCAACAACATCCACGTAATGGTAAAAATGTTTACATAGTTTTGGATAATGGGCAAATTCTTTGTCCAAGCTACGATCTTTGTTCCATCAGTGTCAGGTTCGATGATCACAAACCAACTAAATTCTCAGCAATCGGCCCAAGTGACGGCAGCAGGAAGATGGTGTTCATTCAGAACTACGCAAAATTTCTTGGTGAATTAAAGAAGTCGAAAAAAGTTATGATCGAGTTGCCAATGTATCAGGACGGCAATCGTTCTTGGCAATTCAATGTCGATGGACTTATTTGGAAATAGTGATTGATGTGTTTCCAAAGTCGCAAATTTGCAGATTTTGGCTTCGCGTCACATCCACTTTCCCGCCAAGACCACCCGACCAATGATGCGTAATGTTTCCAGTTCAGCAATATCTGGAGTCCATGTTTCGTACTGCGGATTGTCAGAAAGTATTTCGAACCTGCGCCCTTTGCGTTGGATGCGTTTTACATACAAGGAGCCGTCTATGTTAAAGGCATAAACGGCGTCTCGAGAAAAGCTTTCTACATCGCGCATATCAATCAAGACAAAATCACCGTTAGACAGCGTTGGGGCCATAGAATCTCCATGGACCTTGATCACCGCAGATTTTTCTGGCACAAGCTTCATTTCTCGCACAAGCCAATCCTCATCAAAAGCCATCAGGCCATCTTCTTTAGCGTACTCTGACACGCATCCTGCACCAGCGGCGGCAGAAATGTCGTACTTTTGTACGTGTACGAGTGCTTTTGTATGCAAATCAGGTGCCATGCTTTTTAAATCTATATCTGAAACTATAATTTGTGATCTGTCTACTGGAGGATGCGTGGCAACTTCGGTCCGGTGCATTGGGCCTTCGCCGGTTAGAAGCCAGTCACAAGATAACCCGAATGCCGTAGCAATACGATAAATCGTGTCTTCTCTGGGCTTTGTACCCTCCTTTATGCTCTGAAGTGTGGTCGCTGCGACACCAGATTGACGAGCTGCTTCCGCCCAATTTCCATTAAATTTAGCATTAACAAATAGTTCAAATTGATTCTTAAAAAAATTCGCCATTTCGTATTTTTCCTCTTGATGGAATACGGATCATCGTTTATTTTGATGCCAATCACCAACGATCAACAAGACCATTGCAACTGTAGTGCTACTCGTGGCTGCCAACACGGGACATAAAAGTACGATGATTCAGACAATGTGCCTAAGTTTCATTATACAAGAGTATTTGGGTAAAATGTGAAAAAAATGAACAACACATCGGACTTTTTAACCACGGCCCAAACGGCTGCTCTGATCGGCAGATCGCACTGGACAATCAATCATTGGCGGTCACTTGGGTTAGGCCCTCCGGCTCATACCCATGGAGGGAGGACGTTGCTTTATTTGCGTAATGAAGTTTTGGCATGGATTGAAAAACACCGACATCAATTGGAAAACAAGGAGATGCCTCGATGAGCTTTGATGAAGAACCAGACCATGTTCCGACAAAGGAAGAATTTGAATCCGCCATGCTCATCTCTGATGCTCTGGCGGTGATTCGGCAAGCGGCCATGGATGGGCGGATTGATGGAAAATCGTTGGTGGAATTTGGTCAGGAATTGATTGCCTTCTCGGTTTCAAACCGACCTGATTACCCATTTCCGAATCCATTTGAATAACAGTGGCATAAAAGGAGAAACAGTGATGAAGTTTTGGCCATACACCGAAACTATGAACCCTCAAGATTGCTCTGTTGAAGAAGCAATCTGTTTGATGTTGTCAGCGTCAGGCCCACAAGACTTTGAATCTTTGCGCCAAGAATGCATCTTAGAGGCGGACGACTTCGCCGACGAAACTCCAGATGAACAAGAGGCTTTGTTGGATGCTTCGCTGGAGAAACTGATGGACCTTGGCATTGTTGTTTGGTGCAGCGAAGAGATGGTCTACGACACCGGCAATAAATTCATTCAGCCAAAAAATTAAGCAAAGAATCAATTAGAATTTCCACCGACTAAAGTAAATCTGGGTTCTGTGCGGACGAGAAGTCGGGGAATTGCCGCACAGGGGCGACTGTCGCTTTATCATCGAAGGGACGCCGCAATGAAAATCGGGCAGGACTAGGCGTGACAGCCGGGAGAGACCGACAAAAGAATAATTCACTGGCAATGGTAACACAAAATTACCATTTTTGAATTCCTGATCTCAAGCCAGTTGGGTAAAGGCTCAAGCCGGGACGAGTATCGACACTGAACGTACCTAGTGTAGCAACCGGATTAAGCCAATGACATCTTGATCAGATGATCATTGGAACGCG
>JADFYY010000270.1 GCA_015232825.1 Magnetococcales bacterium | reverse complement strand
TGCATGGCCGTCACCAGCTCCTCTGGGGTAATGCCTTCACGCTGGGCGCGAATCATAATGGGTGTGCCATGGGTATCGTCGGCGCACATGTACAGGCAATCCCGCCCACGCAGTTTGTGATAGCGCACCCAGATGTCGGTTTGAATATATTCAACCAGATGGCCGATATGAATGGGACCATTGGCATAAGGCAAGGCACTGGTGACCAGTATGGAACGCATGGCTTGGCATCCTTTGACGATTGATTTTCCAGCCTGGATTTTAGAGTCTAACCACGGCTTGCGGCAAGTCTTTATGGCTGTAAAGATTGAAACCGGCTGGCTGGTTTAACCCACTGGTTAAGGATTTAACATAATACATCTTATGCGACATTTCTGCATAAAGGGCAGGGGGGAGCACTTGGGATGAAATTTTCGCTGTTCTCTTTTTCTCAAGTCTTGAGGTTTGGGCCGCTAACTGGGACAATAGAGTTTTTCTAAAGATTCTAAACCAGTGAATGTTGGGAGGAAAATCGGATGCGTGAATCTGCCTATCTGGAAGGTCAACCCCACCTGGTGGACAAACTGCGCAATCTGGCAGTCTTTCGTTCCTTCAAGGAAGAACAAATCAAGGAACTCTTGCGCACCAGTAAGCTGCAAATCCATGAAAAAGGCGAAATTATTTTTCAGGAAGATTCCCTGGACAATCAAATTTTCTGTCTGATATCCGGTGCGGTCTTGGTGTCCAAGGATGGCGAAACCATCGCCAAATTGCGTTATCCTGGGGATATTTTTGGCGAAATTGGCTTCCTGGATGCCCTGCCCAGATCTGCACGGGTGGAGGCTCTGGAAAACACCACTTGTCTCACCGTGGATGCCGACTATCTGGCTAAAATGGATGATCCTTGTAAAGATGGCTTTCACGCCAAAGTTTACAAACTGTTGGCCGAACTGTTGGCCCAACGCTTGCGTGAGACTACCGATCTGTATATTCAACTGAAACTGGAACAAGAACGTTTAACCCGCACCATCTCTTCATAGCATGGGTTGGTTGGGTCGTTCATTTTCAAAAAACTTTACACAGCGTGTCCAGTTTTGTTGGACATGAAATCGAGAAGCGCATGGATCAACAGCATTCGCACAACTATTTTGTCCGCATTGAAAAACTCAATCGCATTGGTATCGCCCTGTCCGCCGAACCGGATACCAATCGCTTACTGGAGATGATTCTGCTGGGAGCAAAAGAATTGACCAATGCGGATGCCGGGACCATGTACAGCGTCACCGAAGATCACCATCTTCGTTTTGAAATCATCCGCACCGACTCCTTAAAAATTGCCATGGGGGGAACCACTGGAATTCCCATCACCTTTCCCCGCCTTCCCCTCTATCAGGCAGATGGCTCACCCAATCTGAAAATGGTGGCCGCCTTCGCTGCCGTTAAAGATCAAACGGTCAATATTGCCGATGCCTACGAAGCAGAAGGATTTGATTTTTCAGGCACACGCGCCTTCGATCAAAAAACGGGCTACCGTTCCAAATCTTTTTTGACCGTGCCGCTTAAAAACCACAATAATGAAATCATCGGCGTTTTGCAGTTGATCAATGCCCGCGATGATGAAAACAACCAGATTGTCCCCTTTACCCTGGACGATCAAGCCCTGGCCGAATCCCTCGCCTCCCAAGCCGCCGTTGCCCTGACCAACCAGCGACTTATCCAGGAGTTGAAACAACTCTTCGAGGCGTTTATCCAAACCATCGCCACCGCCATCGACGAAAAATCCCCTTACACCGGCGGTCACTGTCACCGGGTGCCCATTTTGGCGGAAATGTTGGCCAAAGTGGCTACCCAATCCAACCATGGAGAACTGAAAAATTTTTCACTTTCCAATGAGGAACTCTACGAATTGAAAATTGCCGCCTGGTTGCACGACTGTGGCAAAGTGGTCACCCCCACCGAAGTGGTGGATAAATCCACCAAACTGGAAACCATCTTCGACCGCATACACTTGGTGGAAAGCCGTTT
>JADFYY010000026.1 GCA_015232825.1 Magnetococcales bacterium | reverse complement strand
GCCTTCAGATTACGGTGATGGCGCGGTAGCAGGAAACGTGCAGTTTCCCGTGTGCGGCTCCAACGTGTACGCCAACACCCCTCACGATGGCAGAGAATGGGCTGTCTGGGACGTTTCCCTGATGGACTGACACGGCTAACCCACAAGGGCGACGGGCCGAGGCGGCTGGGGCGGTCAGAATGGGCGGTCTGAGGCTATGTTCTGTGACGGGAGGCATATTCTTCTTGCCCAATGAGACTCAATCGCCCCATAAGATTCGTGGTCTGTACTGTCGGACTATGCTCCATATCAGACAGCTTGACCAAATTCACATCAAACCAAGGCGTCAAGCTTCCCCAAATCTTCTGGTCCATTGATGGAAATGGCTCGCACGGTTTTATCAATACGCTTCAACATACCAGCCAGCACCTGTCCACTACCCAACTCCACAAAGGAATCCACCCCCAGGGCAATCAACCGCCGCATAGAGGCCTCCCATTGCACCGGGGCGGTAATCTGCTCCACCAAACCCGCTTTAATTGCAGTGCCAGAGATTGTTTCTAAGGCTGTGACATTGGTGACCAGAGGGGTTTGCAGATCCAGAATGGTTTGATTGGCCAAAACATCGGCCATGGTTGCGGCAGCCTTGGCCATGAGGGAACAATGAAACGGGGCAGAAACCGCCAAAGGAATGCAGCGCGCCTTGAGTGCCTTGGCCAACTCCATGGCCCGTTCCACAGCGGATAAATGACCAGAAATGACGATCTGGGCCGAGGTGTTGTAATTGGCTGGGGCACACACACCTTGCGTTTGCTCACTGGCCACCCGACAAACTCGTTCCACCTCTGCAGGCTCTAAGTTGAGAATGGCAGCCATTCCCCCCTCGCCCGGCGGCACAGCGGCCCGCATGGCCTCACCCCGCAAACGAACCAGACGAATCGCATCTACCGCAGAAATTCCCCCACCCGCCGCAATGGCCGCATATTCGCCTAAAGAGTGTCCCGCCACATAATCAGGACGTACCGGACTCTTGAGCAGTACCAACCGGAAAGCCGCCAACCCAGCCAATACCAAAGCAGGTTGAGCGTTTTCCGTCAGCCGCAAGATCTCTTCCGGGCCAGAAAACATCAGCTCACTCAAAGAAAAACCTAGAACCGCGTCCGCCTCTTGAAACAGAGTCGCAATTTCGTCATCACAGGCAAACAAATCGCGTCCCATGCCGACAGACTGGGATCCCTGGCCAGGAAACAAAAAGGCAATTCGACCCATGACGATCTCCCTAGGTAAGTCACAAAATTTCAATTACGGAAAAGTTGGTTCCATTTCAGGCGGAGGAATGATGGAAGGATACGCATTTTGCTGCGAAGAGCTATGGGAGCTGCGCATCAGTTCCGGTTTCAGGGAGTTTAATTCGATGAATTCATCGGCCTGACGACGGAGTTCATCGGCAATCATGGGGGGTTGAGTCAACAGAGAACTGACAACCGTGACAAATTTTCCCTGATCCTGAATGGCTTGCACCACGCTACGGAAATCCCCGTCCCCAGAAAAAAGGACCGCATGATCATAATGCGAGGCCATTTGCAGCATTCCGACCGCGATTTCAATATCCATGTTGCCTTTGATCCGCTTGTGACCGGTTATCGGATCAATGTATTCCTTGATGGGCTTGGTGATGACGGCATAGCCGTTATAGGCCAACCAATCTACCAGAGGACGGATGGGAGAGTAATCCTGATCATCCCCCAATGCGGTGTAATAGTACGCCCGCAACAAGCGACTGTGACTTTGAAAATGATACAAAAGTTTTTTGTAATCAAAGTCAAAACCCAATGAACGAATGGCTGCATAGAGATTGGAGCCGTCGATAAAAATGACGGTCCTTTCATTTGGATGAAAGGTGATAGGCATGCCGAATCCTAAAAAAAGTTGGTGGCAAAATAAAAAACGATTTTGGGATTCGTAGGAGCTAAGGAGGGTGTAGAGCAGTATCACAAAAAAAATAATGGAGCGGGAGAAGGGATTCGAACCCTCGACGTCAACCTTGGCAAGGTTGCACTCTACCCCTGAGTTACTCCCGCATAAACTGACCTGATCATACTCAATCTGCATTCATCAAGTCAAGGGAATGCATTGCCCTTCGATTAAGTTCTTGGTTGAATCTGTGGCCAAGCCGCAACCACATAACGATACCCGGACCACAAAGAAAACACAACGGCAACAAATAAGAAAAAAAGGCCCGGCCATTGAAAGGGGATACCGAACAGACCATCCTGCACCAACAGCATGATAATGGCCGTCATTTGGAAACCGGTTTTCCACTTAGCCAGACCAGAAACCCGGATAGAGACTCCCAAACCCGCCATGCGCTCACGCAAAGCCATGATGGTAATCTCACGGGCAAGAAGGGTCAATACCAGTATCAATGGTGCCCGGTTCAAGGCAAGCAGCAGCACAAATGCCGAAATCACCAACAATTTGTCGGCCACTGGATCAAAGAAGCGGCCAAAATCGGTCAGCAGCCCTTCCCGTCTAGCGATATACCCATCCGCCCAATCGGTCAAGGCGGCCAGACTAAACAACACCGCCGACAAAATCAATCCCCATCGGCCAGGCAAATAAGAGAGGCCGATAAAAAAGGGAATCAGCACAATGCGCGTCGCAGTTAATGTATTGGGAAGATTCCAAATCATCTGTAAGGTCTCAAATGGTTTCCTGGCAATCCTGAAGATGCCCAATGACGGCCTGGGCCAAAGCTGCGGAAATGCCCGGAACAGCGGTCAAATCCTCAACACATGCTTCCCGAATGGACCGAACCGATCCGAACCGGCGCAACAGATCCCGTTTTTTGGTCGGTCCCACACCGGGAATGCGATCCAACACAGAACGGACTTGAGCATGCTCCCGCTTGCTCCGATGATAGGTCACAGCAAAGCGATGGGCCTCGTCCCGAATGTTCTGCAACAGAAACAAAACTGCGGACCTTTCAGGGAGTATAATCGGTTCTTGGCGTCCCGGCAAGAAAAGGCTTTCTCGACCTGCGTGACGATCTTCTCCCTTGGCCATGGCGCAAAAGGTGACGCCGACGAGTTCACGTTGGGCGACCCCCTGCATAACCGCATTCAATTGGCCTTTACCGCCATCGAGCAACACCAGATCTGGCCAAGCCCCCTCTTCCCCTAGTTCCTCCCCTTGCTCTCTACTTTTAAAACGACGCGCCAATACTTCGGCCATGCGTGATGTATCGTCCATTGACGCTGGATTCTTGATAGAAAAACGTCGGTATGCCCGTTTCATCAACCCTTCCGGTCCAAAAACCGCCATGGAGGCCACCACATGGGCATCTTGCATATGGGAGACATCAAAGGCCTCGATCCGCTCTGGAGGAGAGGGCATCTCCAGCACAGTGGCCAATTCCGCCAGCAAAAGACGATTGGCCCGTTTGCCACTCATATGCCGAAGCTTAGCGGATTCGGCGTTGGCTAGACATAAATCAAGCAATCGTTTTTTCTCTCCCTTTTGCGGCAGTCGGATATGCACCGGTCCACAACGAATACGAACCAAGGCGGCCTCCAGCCACGCGGTCTCAGCCAATGGGAGGTTCACCAAAATTTCAGGTGGAATTGGCATCCCCTCACTCCCTGTTTCCGCAACGCGGGCAGCGTAATATTGCGAGATGAAGGCCTCCAACGCCTCGACCGGCTCTAAATCCTCGGTATTTTCTGGGAAATGGCTTTGATTGCCCAGATTGACGCCATGACGGATGAAAAACAGCTCAATGGAGGTGGGACCACGACTTGTCGTGGCACAAATGACATCGATATCAGAGGTTTCGGCAAGATTCAACCGCCTTTGGCTCTGGACATGGGTAATCGCCTTGAGGCGATCCCGCAACTGTGCGGCTTGTTCAAAATTGCGTTGATTGGATGCCTCCCACATGGAACGGGTCATGGTCTCGATCAGTTGATGATCACGCCCCTCTAGAAACAAGGTGGCATCCTTTACCCATTGACCATAGGTTTCCTGATCTGTCAGCCCCATGCAGGGGGCTTGGCACCGTTTGATCTGATGCTGCAAGCATGGCCTTTGCCGACTGGCAAACGGCTTGTCCTCGCACTGGCGCAACGGAAAAATCGTGTGCAACCATTTCAATGTGGTACGCACGGCTTGAACGCTCGGATAAGGTCCAAAATAACGATCCCGGCCCTGACGCGGCCCCCGATAAAGCAACAGACGAGGAAAGGGATGGTCCAGGGTCAAACGCAACCAAGGATGGGACTTATCATCCTTGAGCAGGACGTTATAAGGCGGTTGCAACTGGCGAATGAGGTTGGCTTCTAAAATCAGGGCATCGTTTTCGGTGGGCGTTACGACAATGGCCAAATCCCGCGCCTTGGAGAGCATGGCCAAAGTTCTGGGGGATCCTGTCACGTGAAAATAGGAGGTCACCCGTTTTTTTAACGATTTTGCCTTACCTACATAAAGAACTTTCCCGGTTGCGTCCAAAAAGCGATAAACACCGGGCGTATCTGGCAAGGATTCAACGGCCTCACGCAACTCACCGTTTATAAAAAATGGATTTTTCTTCACCCATTGGCTCAAAATAACACCCATGACGATAAAAACGAATCCTCTCCTTGGAGCCCAACCATAACATACCCTGCTCCGATAGACTGCCATTAAACAGTTGCAGCACCCGTTCCGTCAACTCCTGATTGAAATAGATGATCACATTCCGACAGACAATCCACTGAAACTCATTGAACACCCAATCCATGGCCAAATTATGGGTAGAAAAGACGATATTTTGTTTCAAAGCCGGAATGATATGGCAGGCCTCTTGAGTGGTGACATAATAGCGTGAAAACTCTTCCCTCCCTCCTGACATCCAGTAGTTTCGGGTAAATTCGGCCATGCGCTCCAAGGGAAAACGGCCTCGTTGCGCCTGACGCACCAAGGTGGCATTGAGATCCGTGGCATAGATGGTAGAGCGTTGATATAACCCAGCCTCCCACAACAAAATGGCCAGGGAATAAACCTCCTGACCATTGGCAATCCCCGCTGTCCAGATGCGGATGCGAGGATAAGTAGCCAAACGGGGCAAGACCAGACGACGTACCACGTTATAGATCTCAGGATCCCGAAACATGGTGCTGACACTGACAGACAAACGACCCAGAAACGCCTGAAAAATCGTTGCATCAGACAACAACTTCTCCAACAACTGCTCTTGAGTCGTCAAACCCATCCGTTGCAAACAATGACCGATCTGCCGACCGACCATTTCCTGATGATACTGATTGAAATCATAACCATAATGTTCAAGAATGGCATTCAGAAACCCCTCTTCCGGCACACGAGGCCGCTCGGACACGGAGTCGCTCATAATGAGTAATTGCTCGCCTTGCTGGCCGCCAGCCAAATGCGAATCAGCGAAAAGAGTTGATCATAATCCACTGGTTTGGTCAGATAGTCTGAGGCTCCAGCCCGCATACTCTCTTCTCGATCCTCGACCATCGCCTTGGCCGTCACCGCAATAATGGGAATGGTCTGGAATGATTTCATGGCACGGATACGCCGGGTGGTTTCAAAGCCGTCCATCTCTGGCATCATGATGTCCATAAGTATCAAATCAAAGGTTTGCGCCCCCTCCTCCAACAAAGCCAGTGCCTCCAAACCATCGTTGGCCGATACAACGTTGAGACCTTTGTGTTCCAAGGCGGCAGACATGGCATAAGTGTTGCGAATGTCGTCATCCACCAGCAGGATGGTTTTGTTTTCCAGCAACTTTTCTGGGGCAACCCATTCATTGAGCATGGTGCGCTGTGCATCGTTCATCTGTTCATCCTTGCGATGGAGAAAAATCGACGTCTCCTCCAACAGCCGAGATGGGGTTTCAGCGGTTTTAAGCACAATGCTGTCTGCAAAACGGCGCAACCGTTTTTCCATTTCAAAGGTGAGCTCATGCTTGGTACAAACAACGGTTGGAATACGTAGATTACCCGTATTTAATTGTTCCAGAATGGTAAACGCAGTACGATCAGACAGATTCATATCGATGACAATGCAGTCATAATGTTCTTGAGACAATGCGGCCATGGCATCCGGCCCGGTGGTGGCCTGTTTGAGTACAATATCATCCCCCCCTAACAAAAGCTGTTGCAGAGAGGTGCATTCCATGACATCCGCCACCACCAATAACTTGCGCTCAGGCAGGGTATAATGATCTTCAAGTTTTTTGAACATGTGCTGTAACTCTTCAGCCTGGACCGGTTTGACCAGATATCCCATGGCCCCCAACTTGAAACCGAACTGACGTTCATCATCACCAGAGAGGATATGAACCGGGATATGCCGGGTTCTGGCATTTTTCTTGAGTTGACGCAACACTTCCCAACCATCCATAACCGGCAGATGAATGTCGAGCAAAATGGCATCCGGTTGATTCTGGATGGCCAAACGCAAGGCCTCAGTGCCAGAAACCGCACGAATCATCTCATAGTGCATTCGTTTGGCCTGGTTGCTCAAAATCTCGGCAAACTCATCATCATCTTCCACCACCAAAAGCAGACGCTGCCCGGTGATTACTGGTTTGGTCGGGAAGGGTTTTGGCGGCACATGGATAAAGGCAGGTTTCTCAACCGACTCATGGCTCACCCGATCCATTGTTTTCAAAGGGAGCAGCAATGAAAAGCAACTCCCCTGATTCACCGTGCTACGCAACAGAATACCGCCACCCAAAGCCTCGGCAATCTTTAATGAGATGGCCAAACCCAAACCAGTACCCGAATACTTGCGATTGATGGCACCACTCACTTGTTGGAAAGCCTCGAATACCAATTGACGCTTATCCTCTGGGATGCCAATGCCAGTATCACTGACCGAAATGGCCAGATAGTCCGATACATCTTGCTTGGCTAGGGTTTGACAGATTTTTCCAAACCCCTCCGCATCGTTAAGCAACCCCTGGTGCAAAGGTTGGATATCGACACGGATGTAACCTTTTTCAGTAAACTTGAGAGAATTAGCCAAGAAATTACGCACAACCTGCAACATTCGATTGCGATCTGTTTGAATCATAGAGGGCAATGAGGAATCCAGTTGACAGACAAAGTCCAGACCAGCCTTCTCCATCTGCGCCTTGAACGTGGCAGAGAGATAATCCATGATATCCTGCAATTCAACCGAATGGGTCTCCATGGTAATCTTGCCAGACTCAATCTTGGCGTGATCCAGAATGTCGTTGATCAAATTCAACAAATCCTGGCCTGAATTATGAATCACCTGCAAGTTTTTGCGCTGATCTTCGTCTTGCTCGATGGTTGAATCGTTCATCATCAACTGAGAGAGCAGCAAAATGCTGTTCAAGGGGGTACGCAATTCGTGGCTCATGTTGGCCAGGAATTCCATCTTATATTTATTGGAAAGTTCCAGTTGTTGGACGTGTTCTTCCAGTTCCTGCTGCGAGATTTCCAGACGACTGTTGTATCCCTCGATTTCCCGGTGGGAATTTTCCAACTCCTGGGCCTGGAGTTCCAGTTGCTGATTGGTCTCTTCAACGATCTCCTGCTGGGTCTGCAACTCTTCGGCCTGCTGTTGGGTTTCCATAAGCAGCAAGGCCACTTTCTGGCGTGCCTGGACCATGACAATATTTACCGCCACCGCCTGTCCCACCAACTCCAACCAGGCCAAAACGTTGGCATCGAAGGGATGAGAGGATCCCAACTCCACCACCCCTTTAACCTCCTGACCCGTATCCAAAGGCATCACCACCACATTGCCGGGAATCATCTCGCCAAGAGCCGTGGAGACCCGCCAAAACTCTTTTGGAACAGAATCCAACACAAACCGTTGCCGATCTCTGGCTGCTTGACCCACCAACCCCTCACCCAAAACAAGGGTGAGCGACCCCGGATGAACTGACAAGGCGAATCCAGCGGTCAAAAGGAGAGTCCCCTCGCCAGTCACCACATAAAACGCCCCAACCTGACAATCCAAATACCGAGCCATAAAATGAATGGCCTCAAAAGCCAAATCTTCAATCACTTCGCAAACACGCAATTTTTCGTTAAGATGGTTCAACCCCTCTTTCATCCAGAGTTGAATCCGACTCTCCTCAGCCGCCTTGCGCAAGGAGGTGGTCATCTCTTTCAAGGCCAGGGAGAGTTCATCCCGGTCGCTACGCAACACGATAGGAATCTCAAAATGGCCCTCCGACACCTCCTTGGCCTGATAGGTCACTCCCCGCAAGGCGACCACCAGACTCTTCGTCGCCAACAATAATTGATCCTCTTCGGAACGGGACTCCACCTCGACGGTCAAATCGCCTTCGGCCAGTCTCACCATCGTCCCAGCCACCTGTTTTTCCGCCTGCACCAACTGATTGAGTGATTGGGTCAAGAGATCCTTGGATGATCTCGCTGTCAACCGGACATCCAGGTTGCCGACAGCCAATTTCTCCACAGCCCGGATCACACCAATCTCAGCCGTCACCAGCATCTTGACCGCGCTGAGTACCTGACTGATTTCATCACCACTGGAGATTACGATATCCTGCTCCACATCACCGAGGGCAATCCGATCCACCACCGTCACCGCTTGCTGCAATGAGCGGGTAATGGAGCGGACAATCCATATGGTGAGTACAACACTCAATAAAATAGATATAATGGTGATTGATGTTATTATTTTACGAATCATATCGACCGGCTTGAAGATCTCATCCGAAGCGATCTTTACCACCATCGCCCAAGTCAACTCCATTACTCTCACCGGGGCATAGGCAACAAGGGCTTGTTCTTTCCGATAATCAACAACGGACAGGATCCCTGTCTTGCCAGCCAAGGCCTCACGCACTGGCAAGGTGTCGATGCCATTTTTCTCCACCGTACCAGCGAAAGAGGCATGCACCGAATGTCCCACTGGATCCCGTATCGCATTGGAACGCATGCGTTTGTCCGACCCGACCAGAAAAGCTTCTCCGGTTTCACCCAAGCCACTTTGTTCATGCATCACACGATTCATCGACTCCAAAGAGATCTGCAAGACCACAATCACTTCGATTTTGCCATTATGGCTATACGGTTTGACCAAAAAGGCTTGCGGTTCTCCCTTGCTGGGGGCATAAGGCGCGAAATCAGCCAATTCTGTCTTGCCATGGATCAATACCTTCTGAACCAACCGCCCCAGACTGGAATCCTTGTAAAGACCAGTCAACATATTGGTATGATAGTCAGACTCTCTATCTGTTGAATAAAACAACAACCCATCTGGGTTTATCAACATAAGATCATAATAACCATACAATTCTACATAAGTCTTATAAAACTCTTGGCCTTGTTCATCCGTTGGCGTCATAGCCTCGGCCATATCCATTTCTGAAATCATCACCCAACGCACGCCATTACCCAATTCCACAGAATCCCAAGCAGAGATGACCGCATTGCCATTATAATCCGTGGTCACCCGATTGCCGGACTTACCCTGCAACCCCAGGCGCACCGCTTCGGTATCCACTTGTCGTTGATCTCTGAAAGAGGCCTCCATTGAATACTCTTTGGGATTCAAAAAGGAGTCAGAACGCATCAGCCCGTCTTGCCCCACCAAATAGCTCTCCCCGGTCTTGCCCATGCCATGGCGAATAGCCATGATCTCGTTAATCCCCTTCAAGGAGAGCTGCGCGGCCAAAAATCCAGCCTGAGAACCCTTTTCCTTGCCCATTGCAGTAATCATGAAGGCCATGGGAGTTGTACCCCATGGGGCATAGACGGCGAAATCCGTCATCAAGACCTCACCGACCGGCGCATTCATGGCCTTTTTTAACACTTGACCAAGAGGGCTATCCCGCAACACCCCGCTCAGCAGATTCTGTCCCACATCCTGCTTCCTGACCGATGAATCAACAATCTCCCCGTCAGAACGGATCACGATGACATTATGCCAATCCTTATCTTTTTGAATCTCCTCAAATGAAGATGTATGCAATGCCTTTTGCATGGCTTGCAGATGGGCCAGCAGCATCGCTTTTTTAATCTTCTGGACCGACTCCAGTTTACTCAAGGCACTCTTTCTCAAGATGCCAATCGTTTCCACCAGAACATTGATATCCCCAACCCGCTCTTTAAAGTAACGATCAATCTCTTGCAATTTGGTATCCCGCAAGGATTGCAGTTGATCATAAGCGGTCTTCTCCAAGCGTTCCTCAGCCAATCGTCCGGTCCACCAAGCGACGACGAGCAGAGGCAGCAACCCGGTGAGCAGAAACAAACCAATAATCTTGTCGCGAATTTTCATGCTTGATCCTTGCATCAACACATCCAATTGTGTAAACTATAAAGATACTTGTCGGCGTTAATCGAAGCATTAATCAACGATCATTTTGTCCCACTAACCAAGTTTAGACCCTGCCACTGTAAATGGGTCCAGTCAAGCTTTTTTTATAAAAATGGGGGGAGGAGATGTCAATCGGGGGCGATGCCATTCTGGTGGTTGACGACAATCCAAACAACCTATTCACTTTTCAACAGGCTTTGCAAGTTAATGGGCTCAAGGTCCATATTGCGGACTCGGCTAAGGCTGGATTGGCTATTCTTTTAAAAACAGATATTTCACTGATTCTGCTTGATGTGCAAATGCCGGAAATTGACGGTTTTGAAATGGCACAACTCATTCGCAGCCGAAAAAAATATCAGGATACCCCCATTCTGTTTGTCACCGCCGTTTTCACCTCAACCGATTTCACCCGCCACGGATTTGAAGTCGGTGGATTTGATTATATTTTAAAGCCTGTTGATAACAACCTCCTTATGGGAAAAGTCAACACGTTTTTGACCTTGGTCCATCAAAAAAAACGATTAATACAAGAACTAGAGGCCCGTCGCCGGGCCGAAGAAAAAGAAAAACGCCGCCATCTCGAACAAACCGCCATCCATCGCATGCTCACCCTTGGAATGAGCGATCTTCCCTTCACCGTCATTCTGGAAAATATATTAGCCATTGTACGCGAAATTCTGCTACCGGAAAACATTCCCCAAGCAGGCATTCTGTTGGCGGACGAAATCAGACAACATCTGACCATAGCGGCCCATCATCCTCCTGACTTGCCCCTGCCCTCTCAATGCGAGCAAGTACCCTATGGCCATTGCCTGTGTGGTCGCGCGGCCAAAGACAACAGCAATATTTTTGTCAACATCCTAGATGAACGGCACGACATCCTCCCCCCGAACACACAACCCCACGGTCACTACTGCCTCGTCATTCATACCAGTACCCGTTTGCTTGGTATTCTCAACTGTTATGTGCGCGAAGGTCACCCGTACAATCTACAAGAAGACGAATTCCTGCAAACCACGGCCAACACCCTAGCCAACATCATTCAGAACCAGCAATCGGCCCTGGAGTTGCGTTATCATCGGGATCATCTTGAGCAAATGGTGGCAGAGCAAACCTCTGAACTGTTCATGGCCAAAGAGTTGGCCGAAGCGGCCAATCAATCCAAAAGCCGTTTTCTGGCCACCATGAGTCATGAAATCCGTACCCCCTTGAACGGCGTGTTGGGGATGGCTCATTTGCTGGAAAACTCTGAATTGACCGACAAACAACGCCTTTATGTCACCACCATCCTGCAATCCGGGCAGCATCTCTTCTCGTTATTGAGCGATATCCTCGACCTATCCAAAATTGAAGAAAATAAAATTATTTTAGAAAAATCTTTAATTTTAATACCCGCAGTATTGATGGATGTGAAACAACTTTTTACCCATAGCGTGACGAAGAAAAATATCACCATGGTCTGGCCCGTACTGAAAAATGAACCGGGCATGGCCGTGATCGGGGATCCTGTTCGTTTACGACAAATCCTTTTCAATTTGCTCAGCAATGCCATTAAATTCACCCCAGACGGTGGAAAAATTCAGGTTGAGTTAAAACGTGTTGAATCCTCCCCAGAATCCGTGGTCTGGCGTTTTTCCGTCAGCGACACAGGCATTGGTATCGCCAACGCCGTGCAGGAAAAGATTTTTCAACCGTTTGTACAAGCCGATGATTCCACCAGTCGCGAATATGGCGGCACGGGTTTGGGACTGGCCATCTGTTCCAAGTTGGTGGAATTGATGGGGGGTAAAATCCACGTAAAAAGCACTCCCAACCAAGGCAGTACTTTCAGTTTTACCGCCCGTTTCGGTCAAGAGACTCAAGAAACAGCCCCACCCCCTGTGAGTGAAGCGACCCACTCTACCCCGTTGCCAACCCTGCCACCGGATTGCCGCATTCTGATTGCAGAGGACAACACAACCAATCAACTGGTCTTGCAGGAGATTTTGCTCTCCATTGGCGTGGAAAATTTTGATTTGGTTGTTAATGGTGAACAGGTACTGGCAAAACTTCAAGAGTCCAACTATGATCTAGTACTCATGGATTGTCGCATGCCTGTCATGGATGGCTATCAGGCATCCCAAGAGATTCGACGGCTTGAGCAGGAACAAGGGAGTGGCAAACACTTAACGATCATTGCCCTGACAGCCAACGCCTCTCAATCAGACCGCGAAAACTGTTTGGCTGCGGGGATGGATGATTTTATCAGCAAACCTGTGAACAGACGGCTTTTGGCTTCGGTCTTGTCGAGTTGGCTTGAACCGAAACGGATTTAAAGGACGAAAAAATGAAACCATCACAGACGACCTCAGCCCTTACGCGGCGTCGCATGCTGGTCATCAAGGATCTTGTGGATGCTTCATTTGTCCAGAAAGCCATATCCAAACATCCTCAATGGCATAAACTGCCGGGCCTCTCCCTTGACCACCCCTTTGAACGGGAAGAAACTTTCATTGTCTGAGCCAACTCTACCACCCTCCAAGGATAAACACCCGACCCATACCCTCCATTCTGGCCTCGGACGCACTCTTTTTCTTTGGTTTCTGGGCTTGACCCTGCTCCCCTTAGGCGTCGTGAGTTGGCGCGGCTATACCGAAGCCATCGACGCCATGCATACCTCAGCCACACAAAAACTCACCACAGCGGTTGAACTCAAAAGTCAAGCTATCGAGGCCTTCTTTGATGAACATGAAAAAGACCTGCATGCTTTGTCCATATCACGCACCAACCTTCATTTTCTCAACGAATTGCGCACCGCTTGGCAGGCCAGCACCACTCCGGTTGAATCGTTTGTACAAAGTTTTACTTGGTCCGTTCTGGTGGAAAAAGAGGGAATTGACCTGAAAGAGTTCATGGCAACCCACAAAAACCATAATATTTTTCTTGTTGAACCAGGAGGAGCGGTATTGTTCTCGGTCAACCCAGACCCACTCCTGGGAAGCAATCTTCTGACCGACACCAAAAAACACCCACGACTCAGCCAAGCGTTCCATAGAGCAATAAATCAAGGTATATCGACTTTTTCCGATCTGGAATTGACCGAATCCGGTGACAGCCACGGCTATCTGATCCGCCGCATCGTGACAGAAAGCGGTGAAACAGCCGGTGCAGTCATCATCCAACTCAACATGACCCCCCTTTTATCGCTCATGGAAAACCATGCTGGATTCGGCGAAACCGGCGAAACCTTTTTGATTGGACACGACTTATTGATGCGATCCAATTCTCGCTTTACAAAAAATTCAATCATGAGAACCAAGGCGGATACCAAAATAACTCGTCAATGGCTAACCGAAGATACCACCAAAGAAAAAAATTCATCCTGGGAAGGCACCATCATCCGGGTGATGCCAGAAACTTTTAGTGACTATCGCGGAGTGGAGGTACTGGGAATCTATGCGGATCTTGGATTTCTGGTGCCCATGAATGTTCATTGGGCTTTAATTGCCGAACTGGATGCCAGTGAATTTTACGCGCCAGCCACTCATCTGCGGAATCAAATACTCTTCATTTTCCTACTGACGGCGATCCTGGTGATCTTGGCAGCGCAAGGCATCACCCGACACATTGTCACCCCTTTGCGCAACCTGACCCAATGGGTGCATCGCATTCAAAATGGAGAGCTGGTGCAAGAATCCATCAAAGCTCCCGACAACGAACTGGGGACATTGGTAAAAGCCTTTGGAAGCATGACCGACACCCTAATCTCCACACGAGACACCACCTTACACCATCTGTGGATGAAAAAGGGGGCAGCCCAATTAAACGAACAGTTGCGCGGCGAACGAGAACTTTCGGAACTGGCCAATGCAACCCTCTCTTTTCTGGCACCTTTCCTGGGAGCCTATGCCGGGGCTTTTTATTCCATGCGCTCCAGAGGAGGCGTGGTGTTGTGTGGATCCTTTGCCTTAGGCCTGGAAACACGCACCCAAAATTTCTCCTTTGCCCCTGGAGAGGGGATGGTGGGGCAATGCCTACTGGATAAAAAACCGATCCACATCCATCCAGTCCCAACCGGTTATTTCCGTATTCAGTCAGGGCTCGGCGAGGCCGAACCGCGTCATGTATTGATTTATCCCTTTCTTCTCAACGACACAATCACGGCCATTGTCGAGTTGGGATCCTTCGAACCCTTCACAGAGCAACACCTGGATTTTCTCAACGCAGAATCCAAAAACATTGCCATGGCCGTGGCCGCAACCCACACCCGCATTCTGTTGCAAAGCACCCTAGAACGCGCCCAAGAACAAACTAAAGAACTACAAAAAAACAGTGAGGCATTAAAGCATTCCAACAGAGAACTGCAAGATCGTTCCTTGGCCCTGCAAGCATCCGAAGCTCTGCTGCAACAGCAACAAGAAGAGCTGCGGGTCTCCAACGAAGAACTGGAGGCCCATGCCAATATGCTGCAAGAAAAAAATCTCATCGACCAACGCAAAAACGCCGATCTTCAGGCCATTCGTCAAGAACTCGAACAAAAGGCTTCCGCCTTAGAACAGGCCAGCCGTTACAAGTCCGAATTTCTCTCCAACATGTCCCACGAACTGCGGACCCCCTTGAACAGTCTGCTCATTCTGGCCGACAGCTTTGTGCAAAATGAGGATGGCAATCTCACCCCTCAACAGGTGGAAGATGCCCGAATCATCCATAACTCTGGCAAAGACCTGCTTGGCCTGATCAACGAAATTCTGGATCTGGCTAAAATCGAGGCAGGACGAATGGACGTTCATCTCGACACCCTGAGCATCCAGGAGTTTGCCCAGGATCTGGAAAGAAATTTCCGTCATGTGGCCAACAAAAAGGGGGTTGAATGGGTCATTGACCTATCCGAACCCCTGCTCAACGAAACGCTTAACACGGACCGGGAAAAGGTCTCTCGAATCCTCAAGAATCTCCTCTCCAACGCATTCAAGTTCACCAGTCAGGGCTCTGTCACCTTGGGCTTTTCCCAGTCGAGAGAGAACACCATCGCCATGAGCGTGACCGATACCGGCATTGGCATCCCAAAGGAGAAACAATCCACCATTTTCGAGGCATTCCAACAAGCCGACGGCTCCACCAGTCGCCAGTATGGTGGAACAGGATTGGGATTGACCATCTCCAGCCAACTGGCCAAACTGCTGGGCGGGGAGATTCAGGTTGAAAGCCAGGAAAATTCAGGCAGTCGCTTCACCCTGCTTCTGCCTGTCAATGAAGCCCCCACCCTACCCGCCAAAGCCATCCCAGCCGCACTCAAAGACGACCGGGATCAGGTTCAACCAGGTGATCGGGTTATGCTCGTCATTGAAGATGACCCCAATTTCACCCGCATCATTGTGCAATTTGCCCATGATCATGGCTTCAAGTGTCTGACCGCCGCCGACGGTCAAACCGGGCTAGAACTGGCCCGCCGCCATCTGCCCACTGGCATTATTCTCGATATTGGCCTACCGATCCTGGATGGCTGGTCCGTTTTAGAAAAACTCAAAGAGTCTCCCACGACGCAACACATTCCAGTCCACATCATGTCTGCCACGGATCTCGAAATCGATGGACTCCCCAAAGGGGCTGCTGGTCAATACACCAAACCCGTCTCGCGAAAAAACATCGAGGAGGCCTTTTCCCGAACCAATCAACTGGCCGGGCAGACGCCACAGATCGACGAAGTGGCCCTGTTTCTGCACAAGGTGGAACGGGGTCTACCCCCAGAACAACGCCAGACCATTCAAAAATTACAAGATCCTGCCGAGGTGTTCAAAAACAAGACCATTCTGGTAACCGACGACGACGTGCGCAATACCTACGCCTTGGCCCGTCAACTCGAACGCAAACTCCTGCGCGTCCACCTTGCCGCCAACGGTGAAAAGGCCTTGGCCGCCCTGGAACAACATCCTAACATTGACTGTGTGTTGATGGATGTCATGATGCCGGTCATGGATGGCTATGAAGCCATCCGCCGTATTCGACAACAACCCCGTTTTCAAAATCTACCAATCATCGCCCTCACGGCCAAGGCCATGGAAGAAGATCGACGACAATGCATGGAAGCCGGTGCCAACGACTATCTGGCCAAGCCCGTGGACATGAACAAACTGTTCTCCATGCTTAGTATCTGGCTCTACCGCTAACCCATGAAGCGTTCATTTCTCACCAGCAAACGTCTCCTGATCCCGGCTCTCCTGGTGACCCTTCCAGTTCTTGTTGTCACAGGAACCGCTCTGTTCCTTGCCCATCTGGAGACACAACGCGATCTGTATATCCTGATGAGCATCTCCCTGCTGGTAATCGCTTTAGCTGGCTGCATCGGTTGGCTCCATGAACGGAGTATGTCTGCTGACCTCAAAAAACTGTCTGAGGCCTTGACCCATATTGCCTCTGGGGAGATGAATGCCCGCGTTCAACTCACATCCGTGGATGAGATCCGACAATTGGGGTACGCCTTCAACAAGATGGTCGCACGCATGGAGAACCAAAGCCGTTTGCAAGCCCGCAACCTATGGCTCACAGACGGCATGGCGGCACTCCACAAATGTCTAGGAGAAAACGACGATCTGCTCCAACTCTGTACAAGCGCAATCACCGTGATCACCACGCACTTAGAGGCCGCTGTGGGCGGGATGTATATCATCAATGAGGATGGTTCTCTCAGCTTGAAAGCCACCCATGCCCACCATAAACGCAGAAGCCAAAACAATCGCATTTTCCCCGGCGAAGGGGTAGTCGGACAAGCCCTACTTGAAAAAAAATATTTCATCATCAACCAGTTACCAAAAACCTATCTACTCGTGCGTTCAGGTCTTGGAGAGATTGCACCCCAGGAAATTCTCGTCTTTCCGTTTTTGTTGCATGGTACGGTTAAAGGAATCATAGAGCTTGGCACCCTGACCCACTTCACCGATACCCAGATCACTTTTCTGCAAAGCGTGACGGAAAGCATGGCCATGGCCATCGCAGCAGCCCAGTCCCATGCCCGTACTACCGAGACGCTTGCACAGTTAAGTGCGCAAAGCCAAAAACTTAAAGATGCTAGCCACGCCCTGCGTCAATCCAATGCCACCCTTGAAGAACAAAAACAGGCTTTGCAACTCTCCCAAGCCCAACTGCTAGAACAACAAGAAGAGCTTAGGGTCTCCAATGAAGAGTTAGAAGAACAGGCCCAACTTCTTGAAGAACAAAAGCATGAAGCCGACCGCAGAAACGTTGAACTCCTCTCTGCACAGGAGGTGTTACAACGCCAAACCAAGGATCTGCAAATGGCCAACCGATACAAATCGGAATTTCTCTCCAACATGTCTCATGAATTGCGCACCCCGTTGAACAGCCTGTTGATTCTTGCCAAAAGCTTTATGGATAACGAAGATGGCAACCTCCATGAGCAGCAGGTGGAAGATGCACGGATTATTCATTCATCCGGTTCCGACCTGTTGCGACTGATCAACGACATACTCGATCTCTCCAAGATCGAAGCGGGTCGAATGGGCCTCACCTCTGACCTGCTGGATCTTCCCTCCTTTGCCAGCGACCTGACGCACCATTTCTCCTCGCTAGCCGCCGAGAAAGGGTTAACTCTGACGCTCGAATGCTCCTCAACCAAAAACTGGCAACCGTTTCGCACGGACGGCGAAAAACTACGACGCATTCTCAAAAACCTTCTTGCCAATGCCATCAAGTTCACCAAACAAGGGAGCGTGACCTTGAGTCTTATCAACGTCTCTAAGGATGAGGTTGCCTTTGCGGTCACGGATACAGGAATCGGCATTCCCGAAGAAAAACGCTGCGTGATCTTCGAGGCCTTTCAGCAAGCGGACGGCTCCACCAGTCGTTCATTTGGCGGGATCGGCTTAGGCTTAAACCTCTCCACCAACCTCGCGCATCTTCTCGGTGGAACCATTCATGTGGAAAGCGAAGAGGGAAAAGGAAGCTGCTTCACTCTCACGCTTTCTCCTTTACCGAAATCGTCGGACGAACCAGAAATCGCACCCAAAAAACCCGTTGTTCCCCAATTACAGCCCCCACTGAATCTTCCATCCCGATTCACCCATGACGAACCGTGCAACCTTCTGCTCGTAGAAGATGATGCCAATGCCCGCACGGCCATGATTCGCTTGTTGCAAAATCAACCCGTGCAGGTCACCGAGGCGGCCACCGGCTCTGAGGCCTTGACCCACCTGCAAGCCAGGATGTTTGACTGTGTCATTCTAGATCTAGGACTCCCTGACATCGATGGCTGTGAATTATTGGAACTTTTTGCCAAAAAAACGACCCAATCAAAAATACCAATCATCGTTCATTCAGGTCGAGACCTCTCGCGAGAGACCTACGACCAGATTAAGAAACATACCGACAGCATTGTGGTCAAAGGGAAAAATGCCCCAGTGCGTCTGTTGGATGAGATGGCCATGCTGTTGTGCCAAACCGAAACAGCCGCACCATCACTCCCGGTTGACGTCCAAGAGACCACAGAAGAGAATAGTGACGTTAAATCCAAAACCGTGCTGCTCGTGGATGACGATGTGCGCAACACCTATGCCATGACCCGGATGCTGGAACAAAAAATGCTCAAGGTCCACATGGCGGCGAATGGAGCTAAGGCATTAGAAATTCTTGAAAAACACCCGGAGATCGCTTGCGTCATCATGGATGTGATGATGCCGGTCATGGATGGATTGGAAGCCACACGCCGCTTGCGCTCGCGCCCTGAGTGGGCAAAATTGCCGGTCATCGCCCTCACAGCCAAATCCATGGAAGAGGACCGTCGGGACGCCATAGCCGCAGGGGCCAACGACTATCTGCCTAAACCCGTGGATATGGCCTTACTTCTGGATAAACTTAAAACATGGATGTGTTGATCAATGGAATCTCCAGTTGACATTCAAGATTTAGAAATTCGTCTTCTGCTCGAAACCATGCTTCATCGCTATGGATACGATTTTCGCAATTACACCCACGCATCGCTCAAGCGTCGATTGTTGCAGTGTCTGGCCGTGTGCAATATCACACACATTTCCGAGGCCATTCCGAAAATCATCCATGATCGCGCGTTTCTCGATCAACTCATTTACGCCATGTCGGTCACGGTCACAGAGTGCTTTCGCGACCCCCCGTTTTACCGCCTCTTGCGGGAACGGGTGATCCCTCTGCTCGCAACCTACCCCTTCATCAACATTTGGCACGCAGGCTGCGCCACTGGCGAGGAGGTCTATTCTATGGCCATCTTGCTGCAAGAAGAGGGTCTGTATAACCGCGTCCGAATCTTTGCCACGGACATCAACGGCAAGTCGCTCCATCAGGCCAAGGAAGGCATCTATACCATACAAAATATGGAAGAGTATGCTCAAAACTACCAAGAGAGTGGCGGAAAAGCCTCATTACCCAATTATTATCATTCAAAATACGATCTGGCCCGGATGCACTCCTCCCTCAAAGAGAACATTATCTTTGCAGCGCATAATCTGGCCACAGATAATGTCTTTTCTGAAACCCACTTGGTCATGTGTCGCAACGTCCTCATTTATTTCGATCAAACATTGAAGAATCGCGCCTTGCGTCTCTTTGACGAAAGTCTGGTTCATGGCGGCTTTCTCTGTCTTGGTACCAAGGAATCCCTCTCTTTCTCCGAAATTTCAGATCGATTCACTCCAGTTTCCCAAGATTTACGAATTTTCCAAAAAAAGCGGGGGATCCGATGAAATCCCCACACCAGCGGCGAGCCATTGTCATCGGTTGCTCGGCGGGCGGGTTGCAGGCGTTGCGCACGCTCCTGCCGGAATTACCACCAACCTATCCCCTGCCCATTCTTGTTGTGCAACATATTCCAGCCAATTCCACGGGACTCCACACGACCTTGCTGAACCATTTTTGCCAACTTCCAATCCTGGAAGCAAACGACAAGGATCCCATCCGCCCTGGTTGGGTTCATTTCGCCCCTGCGGGCTATCACCTGTTGGTAGAGCCCAATGAGACCATTGCCCTGTCCATTGATCCCAAGGTCAATCACTCCCGTCCCTCCATCGATCTTCTGTTTGAATCCGCCGCCGATGTCTACCAAAAAGGATTGATCGGAGTTTTATTAACCGGAGCCAGCCAGGATGGGGCTCAAGGATTGCTGAAAATCCTGCATCGCGGGGGAATCACCCTGGTCCAGGATCCAAAAACCGCCGAAGCCCCACTCATGCCTCGTTTTGCCATCGCTATCGGGGCTGCGACGAAAACACTCTCTCTAAAAGAGATCGGGCACACTTTGAAACAATTGGGAGCAGATACCCGTGAGTAATCCATTACCAAAAATTCTTGTCGTCGATGATCTGCCCGCCAATCTGACAGCCATGCAGCGTGTGCTAGGAAAGCTGGAAGCGGTGATCATTGAAGCCAGTTCAGGTATAGACGCGCTGACACTGTGCATGGATCATGAATTCGCCGTGGTTCTGTTGGATGTCAACATGCCGGAAATGAGTGGCTTTGAAGTCGCGGAAGCCCTGCATGGCGCGGAAAAGACCAAAACACTCCCCATCATTTTCGTCACCGCCGCCCATTCCGACGAAGATCTTCGGCTACAGGGCTATCATTCCGGTGCCGTGGACTTCATCCACAAACCGATCAACAACACAATCCTTTTGTCGAAAGTAAAGATCTTTCTGGAACTCTTCAACCGGCGGTTCGAACAGGAACAGTACGTCCAAATGCTAGAGGCTGAAGCAGCCCGACGCAAACAGGTGGAATTGGATCTGCGCATGGCCAACCAAGAATTGAAACTGGAAATCGCCAAGCGAGAACGGGCAGAAATCACCATTCATCAGCAGTTGCAAGACCTGGAACAGGCCAAAGAGAAGGCGGAAACCACCAACCAAGCCAAAAGTCAGTTTCTAGCCAACATGAGCCATGAAATCCGCACCCCCATGAACGCCGTCATGGGATTGACCGATCTGGCTCTGCGTACCGACCTATCGCCACGCACCCGCAACTATCTGATCAAAATCGCCAATGCCTCCCGCTCCTTGTTGCGCATCATCGACGACATTCTGGACTACTCCAAAATCGAAGCTGGCAAACTGGAACTGGAATCCACCAATTTTCTGTTACAAGATGTCTTCGACCATCTCATGGATCTGTTTCGCAAACTGATCGCGGAAAGCACAGTGGATCTTGTGGTCATCATGTCCCAAGAGTTTCAATTTGCCCTGACCGGCGACCAGTTGCGACTCGAACAGATCCTGATGAACTTAATCGGCAATGCCATCAAGTTCACCCATAAAGGGTCCATCGCCATCTCTGTCCGCACACTCGAAGAACAAGGCAACAGCGTCTTACTGGAATTCTCGGTCCAAGATACCGGCATTGGCATCACCAAAGAACAAATCGACAAACTGTTTCAGCCCTTTCAACAGGCGGATGGCTCTTCGACCCGAAAATATGGTGGCACAGGTCTCGGTTTGAACATTTGCAAACGACTCACCCAATTGCAAGGGGGCGAAATTTGGGTCGAAAGCACCCCTGGACAAGGCAGCACCTTTAAATTCACGGCTCGATTTCTACGCCGTCCCGAAGCGGAACACAACCTATTGACCCCACCCGAAGCCCTCAAACGATTGCGAATCCTGGTGGTGGATGACAATCTCTCCTCTCAGCAAGCCTTAAAAGGCATTCTGGAGGCCTTCACGTTTGAGGCTGCGACCGTCGGTTCTGGAGAAGACGCCTTGGCCGCCATTCGCAGCGGCATTGTCAAAGGATCCCCCTTTGCCTTGGTCGTGGTCAATCAATTCTTGCCCGACATGGATGGCGTGGAAACCACCCAAAAAATCCTGGATCTTGCCCGCCAACTTCTGGTGCCGGTTGGCCAGTTGCCCAAATTCATCCTGCTCACCACCTTAGGTCAAGATGAAAAAGTAAAAGATAGGGCCACAACCGCTGGTGTCAATGCCCTACTGCTCAAACCGATCAACTGTTCGCTCTTGTTTGACGCCATTATGGAGGTATTCGGCAAGGAAGAGGCGCGTATTCAGCAACCGGTTCCAGATTCCCTCAACCTCAATGAGATCATCCAACTCATTGGCGGGGCACGCATCCTGCTGGCTGAGGATAATCATGTCAACCAACAAGTGGCCCAGGAGATGTTAGAGAATGTCGGGATCATCATGAAGGTGGCCCAGAATGGCCGAGAGGCCATCAGCATGGCAGAGGCCGAACCGTTTGATGTCATCCTCATGGATATCCAGATGCCAGAAATGGATGGCCTGACCGCTACTCGTCAACTCCGCAGCAACCCAAAATTCAAAACGCTCCCCATCATTGCCATGACCGCGCACGCCATGTCTGGCGACCGCGAAAAAAGCCTAGAAGCTGGCATGAACGATCACATCACCAAACCAATCGACATGAATCAACTCTATGACACCCTGATGAAGTGGCTGCCCAACCATAAAAATCTCGGGGCGAAAGCCGTCATGATTCGTGGCGAACAAAAAACCCATAATGGCCCAAACCTACCAGAAATTCTGCCTGGCATTGACGTTCCAGCCTGTCTGAAACGCTTTGGTGGCAATCCGGTCTCCACCCGACGCATCCTGATGGCGTCCCAAGAGGATTTTTCCCGTGCCGCCGCAGAAATGCGTACCCTTTTGATGGGAAAAAGGGTAAGCGACCGGGAAGCCGCCGCACGTCTGACCCATACCATCAAGGGATTGGCGGGAACCTTTGAAGCCAAAATGTTGCAGCAAGCCGCATTCGCCCTAGAGATGGGCATCAAAGAACAACGCGAAGAGGAGTGGCCCACCCTGCTCGATGCGTTCGAGGCGGAAAGCGGACGCATTCTGGAAGCCATTGAAATCCTCTCCACAGAACAACAAAAATTAAAAAGCATTCACACTGATGAACCCCAAGAAGACATCCATGCCATTTGCGGCCAATTGTTAAAATTGGAAGGCTTCATCAAGTCTCGTGACTTCAAGTCCCGTTCCACATTGGACGCCCTGATGCCACTTCTGCCCCAATCAGCAATCCAAGAAGAGACTACCCAATTGCAAGCCCGTCTCGCACGCTTTGATTTCAAAGGTGCCTTGGATCCCCTAGAGCGCATATTCCAACATTTCAATCTCCCCTTCACCAACCGCGAAACCGACGGTGAAGAACAAATCACTACCGAAAAAAAATAATAAAGGTTTCGCTATGAAAATCAGAACCAAATTATTATTCGCGCTTATCAGCATTGCCTTGTTCGTTGCCACCATGAGCGCGATTGTGATCCACGCCAATAATGTCGTAGAACAAGAGATCAAGCATCTCTCCTCATTGAATGCAATCACCCTCACCCATACGACGGACGTGGTGATGATGGCTGGAAACATCCATTCCAACATCCGCAAGATCCTAGCGGAAATCATGATGGAGGCCGCACGCCGAACCGGGAGCGAACCATCCACCACCACAAACCCACCAAACGAACCCCAGGCGGCCATTGTGATCATTCGGGAAGAGCTGGACAAACTGGGCCAAGTGATGTTTCTCTGGGAGGACACCATTCGTCTGTGGCGTTCCCAAGAGCCGACCGAATCGTTTCAACAAGAGGAGATCCATGAACTAGCAGAAGCGGTAACGGCCATCACCAACATAACCAATCAATTTATCCAAGAAGCCCCCTGGAGTGTTCGGGTCACTCCTAAAAACAAACAGGATTTCATTGCCCAATATCAATTTTTTAACCGTGAGATGGAGCCTTTGTTCACCACGGTACAAAATCGCTCCACCAAGCTGTATGCGACCACACGCGCAGAGATGTCTAGTCGCATCTATACCGTCAAACAGACCATAAAGAACAGAACACAGCTTGGATTTGCCTTGACGGCAAGCGCACTGCTTATGGCCCTATTTTTGGCATACATTCTCTCCAGACGGATTGCCACTCCCATCGAACGCCTGCGTGATGCCGCCATCTCGGTGGGTTCGACCGGCAAATTCAAAATGGACATGCCATTGAAAAGCCGGGATGAAATCGGACAAT
>JADFYY010000269.1 GCA_015232825.1 Magnetococcales bacterium | reverse complement strand
TTGCTTGCGAGGATCAATCGCCTCCCCAGGCCCTCCGGTTCCCTGGCCACGACGGGCCTTGACTTCACAAAATACCAAAATCTCCCCCTGTTTGGCCACAACATCCAGCTCCCCACCCCGAAAACGGACATTTCGGTCAAGAATCTGATACCCCTTTTTCTGTAAACAGGCCACCGCCATTTTTTCAGCCCAAAAGCCAAACGCTTTGTGACCCAAGTATTCCATCCCCATTACGAACTCTTCCCATTTAGATCTTGACAGATAATCCAGTTATCACTAACATCCATCACAATAAATGATTGAAGCGGTGATACCTGAAAATATCATATAACATACACTCACGAAAGGATACAATGACACTCAAATCCCTACCAAAACCAAAACTTTTTATGGTATTGCTCGTTGTGCCAGCCATTCTCTGGTCTGGGGTGATTGCCCTTGGCTTGCAAGGATTAAGCTCCATTCAAGATACCCAGACCATGGCGCGTCATGACCGTGATCAACTCAATATCGGGGTACAAACATCAAGCACAATCCTTGCCATACAGTTTCATTTCAAGACGCAAGTCCAGGAATGGAAAAATATTTTATTACGTGGTCATGATGCCCAAAAAAGGCAACGCCATTTGCAGCAATTCCAGACAGAAGAGATGCGAGTCCAACAAAAACTGGATCAGTTGCGCCTATACTTGCAGAAACTTGGAATATTCGAGAAATATCAATTACCTATATCGGAAATTATTGAAGATCTTCGCACACTAGGCGTGTACTACAAGAAAGCCTATGAGCAATTCATCAACCTAACAGAAGCACCAGACAGTGTCGTGGATACAGGCCGTGCGGCCCATGAAGCCGACAAGGTTGTCGCTGGCCAGGATCGCCGCATCAGCGAAAAAATTGATCAACTTTCCAAAACCCTTGTCAACCATGTTCAACTCATGATTGACATTGCCAAGGAACGGGATGAAGACCGTTTCACAGAAATCACCTCACAGGTACAATCGGTATTGGCTGGACTGGGACTCTTTTTGTTGCCCTTGCTCCTTTGGATTGTGCGCACCCATATTATCCTGCCGATCACCCGAATGACCACGGCCATGGAACAGGTGGCTGACGGCGACCTCAAACAACGGGTTCCTCAGCAAAGCATGAATGAGCCCAACCGGATGTGCCTCTCTTTCAACCAGATGGCCGAAAAATTAGAGGCAATCTATTCGGGCTTACAAACCGAACGTGACAAGTTGACCACGATCATCGTGGCCGCCCAGGAGGGCATCATTGTCACCGACCGGAATGATCAGGTGGTATTGATCAACCCTGCGGCGGAACGATTGCTGCAAAAGAGTTCAGAACAGATCATCCAGGAAGGATTTCTGAATCTTCTGGATGACCCGGAATACATACGCGCTCATCTGGACCACTCTGGCATTGACATTCCCACGACAGTACTCTATCGCAACCGGGTTTTGAATCTGCATGCCAACTCCATCCACACCTCCGATGGCATCAAGATTGGTTCTGCCGCCCTCTTCCGGGATGTGACCGAAGAAAAACAGTTGGAAAAACAGTTGCGTACTCTTTCTAATACCGATGGTTTAACCGGACTTTACAACCGCCGCCGTCTGGATGAACTGCTTCATGATGAGTTCATCCGGGCAAAACGCTACAAACAGTATCTCTCCTTTCTGATGTTGGATGTAGACCATTTCAAGCGGTTCAATGATGAGCATGGCCATGATCTGGGGGACCGGGTATTGCAAGTCGTGGCCAAGGTCATGCAAAGCATCTGTCGTGATGTCGATTTTCCCTGTCGCTATGGCGGGGAGGAGTTCTGTTTCATTCTACCCAATACGGCCAAGGATGGTGCGCAACGAATGGCAGAACGTCTGCGCTCTGGCGTGGAACAAATGCGCATGAATGGCTTACAGGTGACCATCAGTGTTGGCATTGCGGTGTATCCACTGGTTGGTCTCAGCCCGGAGACATTACAAAAAGCGGCAGACCACGCGCTTTATCAAGCCAAACGGAATGGTCGCAATCAATGTTGTCTGGCAGAGGCAGAAATCATCGTTTCA
>JADFYY010000268.1 GCA_015232825.1 Magnetococcales bacterium | reverse complement strand
TGCATTTGTTGGTGCCGGTGTGAGTCGCCGCATCCCAGGTTTCGTAAACCTTCGTGAGCACGTAGCCAACCGTGTTGGTGTCAATAACCATGTACTTGAACGTTGCCGAATCATCTGCCAGTGGGGCTTTGAGGCATTTTGCGTTTGTCCCTGCGGCGTTGTCGTGGAGTGTCCACCCGGCCACAGTATCCACGACGATGCTTGAAGCCACCTTATCGCAAGAGGATGACAGGTTGTTGATGGTCACCTCCCCGGTTAGGAGGGCCACCAGATCGGCAAGGAGATTGATCTGGAAGTTGGCCGAGGTTGCCGTCGTGTTGGTCACCAGTTTGCAGTACATTTTATCAACCCCTTCTCACCAAAATGCCAAGGTCATCCCCATTTTGTCGAACAGGGATATTATTGTGTATTGCTTCTCTTCGACATGGAGATTTGGTAGAATCGCGTTAGCTCCATTTTGACTGTGAGGAGGATGCGATGGAGAAGAAGACGCGGAAACGTTACACCGCCGAGGAGAAGGTATCTATTCTGAGGATGCACCTGCTGGAGAAGACGCCGATATCAGACCTGTGCGATCAGCATCGTTTGCATCCGACCATGTTTTACCGGTGGCAGAAGGAGTTTTTTGAAAACGGTGTGTTAGCCTTCAAAGGCACGTCTGAGACCAAGCGTGAAATCGAGTCCCGTGACCACCGGATTGCCGAGATGGAAGGGCATCTGGTGGCCAAGAATGAGGTAATCGCCGAATTGATGCAGGAGCATGTTGCCCTAAAAAAAAGACTTGGGGGACGCTGAAAGGCATCTGGATTCCCCAGGATATCAGAGATCAAGTGACTGATTATGTGGCATATTGGTCGGGACGGACAGGATTGTCGGCGGTGACATTGTACGGATGGATGGAGTTGCCGGAGAGCACGTTTTACGCATGGCGGAAGCGGTATGGACACGCCAACAAACATAACGGTCTGATTCCCAGAGAGTTTTGGCTGGAGGAGTGGGAACGGGATGCGATTATCGCATTTTATGGTCAGCACCCAATGGATGGGTACCGGCGTATCGCGTTCATGATGGTTGACGCGGACATTGTGGCCGTCAGTCCATCCAGTGTTTATCGGGTTCTTAAGAAGGCTGGACTTATTGGTCATCGCAACATCGAACCGAGCAAGAAGGGAACCGGTTTTGTGCAACCTTTTCAACCACATGATCATTGGCACACGGATGTTTCGTACATCAACATACATGGAACGTTCTATTACCTGTGTGGTATCCTGGACGGATGTAGCCGGTACATGGTGCATTGGGAAATTCGTGAGGCCATGACCGAGCAGGATATTGAGGTGATTCTTCAGCGAGCACACGAAAAATTTCCTGATAAAAATCCGCGGATTATCTCGGACAATGGTCCACAGTTCGTTGCCAGGGATTTCAAGGAGTTCATTCGATTGTCGGGGATGACCCACGTCCGAACGTCACCATACTATCCGCAGAGTAACGGGAAAATCGAACGGTGGCACAAGACAATCAAGTCAGAGTGTATCCGCCCAGAAACTCCTCTGACTTTGGATGATGCCCAACGGGTGGTGGAGCGGTATGTTGAGCATTACAATACCGTTCGCCTGCATTCGGCCATCGGATACGTGGCACCGGCGGACCGGCTTGCGGGCAGGCACGAGGAGATCCACATGGCCAGGAACCGTAAATTGGAAGAAGCACGCGCCAGGAGAATACAGAACAGGCACGCGGCCAGGAACAAGGCACCGCACCAGTCCTATGAGGGGAACACGGTGTCACTGGAGATTCCTGTGGAAACAGGCTAACCTGTCTCTTGTCCTGACGGGGGAGAGGGCAATGCGGGGACGCAACCCGAGCACCGATCAGGGGCCGAAGCAGGGATTGGACGGTCGGAAAGCCGTCCAATTCTGCCTCACACTCCTGCTTTGGCCAGGAAAGCGGAAAATCCCAGGGGTGCGGGGACAGAGTCCCCGAAATGGTGAAGGACTTCTGTAGCTAATGGAAACTGTCAGAAACTCCAAGTCACGCTGAACCAGTACAAGACGCCGACACACCTCCACCCCGCTGAGTTGGCGGTTTTGCCTTTTTCTCCTTCTCCTTCAGGATGTCCGATAGCTTCGTGGCAACAG
>JADFYY010000267.1 GCA_015232825.1 Magnetococcales bacterium | reverse complement strand
TCCTCCACCAAGAGTAGATACTTCTCTGGCACGCCCCCCTCCAGGCACTCAGAGTTTACGGGGTAATTTGACCACCGTCAGCCAGAAATCCTCTATGGATTTAATGACCTTAAAAAATTGAAAAATATCCACCGGTTTGGTGATATAGCAATTGGCGTGCAGCTCATACGATTTTAAAATGTCCTCTTCTGCACGGGAGGTGGTCAGGATGACAACGGGAATAGATGCGAGTTCATCACTGCTTTTGATAAACTGAAGAACTTCACGACCATCTTTGCGTGGTAAATTTAAATCCAGGAGTACCAAATCCGGGCGAATGGCGTCGGTATAGCGACCGCGTCGTTCCAAAAATTCGATAGCTTGTTCGCCGTCTTCCACCACATATAAACGGTTGACGATGCGACTATCGGCCAACGCCTCTTTTGTTAATTCGACATCGCCAGGGCTATCTTCAACCAATAGAATTTCAACAACATGTCCTGGATACGTGTCCATAGTCAAGTTCCTTCAATGGCACAATCCAGGTGCGGACGATCCTCCTGGATGCCTATCTACTCCTTTTTCCAAGCCTTTGCGGAGGTTACTAGCTAACGATGCCTTTGTCAATTTGATAATCGGTTTTGGCAACCGGAAGGGAAAAATAGAAATTACTGCCTTGGTTTAGGATGGACTCCACCCAGATACGCCCGTTATGTCGTTCAATAATTCTTTTACACAAGGCCAGACCAATCCCCGTTCCTTCATATCGGGAACGGGGATGTAGTTTCTGGAAAATGACGAATATTCGATCACAATATTGTGCGTCGATCCCAATGCCATTATCTTTTACGGAAAATATCCATTCCCCATTTTGGGCCGAACAGGAAATATGAATCATTGGAAAGGTTTCTGAACGAAACTTGATGGCATTTGCTATTAAATTTTGAAAAACCTGGGCCAATTGCCCCTCATCTGCCATCACCTTGGGTAAAGGATCATGAGTCACCGTTGCCGAAGTCTCAATGATGATCCGATGCAAATATCGCAAGCTCCGCTGCAAGGCACGCTCACTTTCACAAAGGACAAAGGGTTCCCCTTGGGTCTCCACCCTGGCATAAGTCAATAAACTGTTGATCAAGGCATCCATATGGCGAACACCATCCACCACATAGGCAATGTACTGGGTGGCCTTCTCATCCAGGGCACCTGAATAACGCTTTTCCAAAAGTTGCACAAAACCGGAAACCAGACGCAACGGCTCTTGCAAATCGTGGGAGGCCACATAGGCAAATTGTTGCAAATCCCGGTTGGATCGCTCCAAATCCCTGGTACGGTTTGCCACCCGCTCCTCCAGTTGCGAATTTACCTCCTGCAAACGAAGCTCCAAAGTCTTCCGCATGGTAATGTCTTGAATGGTCCCCATCATGCGCAGCGGACGGCCAAAGGTGTCCAAAACAATTTCGCCCCGCTGATGCACATAGACCAGGGTATTATCCAGGCGGGTCAACCGGTGCTCCATATCATAGGGGGGATAAGGCGGTCGGTTGGTCTGCTCCACCGTTCGTCTCACCAAGGCATAATCATCCAGATGAACCAATTGTAAAAATGCTTCAAAAGAGGGGGAGACGGACTTGGGTTCCATACCCAGAATGCGATAAACCTCCGACGACCAGGTTAGATGATCCCCCTGTAAATCCCAATCCCAGTTGCCCAAATGGGCAATCCTTTGTGCCTCAGCCAAACTTTTCTGACTGGCCATCAAAGCCATCTCCACTTGCTTGCGCTCTGTCACATCCCGAAAGATGCCCAAAATGACACGCTGCTCCCCCATATGGGTCACCGAAGCCCGAATTTCCACCGGGATCCGTTTCCCATCCTTGCGCAAGACCAAAATGTCGGAAATATAGTGACGTAGTCCTTGTACATGCTCCTGAAAAAGCTGGTTATAATGTTCCGCTTCCTCTCTGGGGTGCAACTCTGTCTGATGAAGACCGATAATTTCACACAGAGGGCGGCCCAACAACGACTCCGCCATGGAGTTGGCCTCCAGGATAACCCCGGTTTCGGTATCCGCTACAAAGATGGCATCGTTGGCGGCCTCAAACAGCATGCGATATTTTCGCTCGGAGCGGGCTACCGACTCGCTGGCCAAGCGTTCGGTTGTCACATCTCTCGCCATTAAC
>JADFYY010000266.1 GCA_015232825.1 Magnetococcales bacterium | reverse complement strand
GCCCATACTATAATATTATTTTTGAGAAAATCTCAAACCTAAATGATGACGATGAAATATATGTTTCGGTTTTAACGGACTGGTTTCTTGGTTAAGAAGGATTGCGCAAAGTTAAATTTAGTTACATAAATTAAATGCTCTATATTAGTTGTTTCTCCTGCTATTTATTTTTCTTTTTAGGTGGCCACTTCACTCAACTTTAAGGACGGGCAAGCGGATGCTAACGGTAGTACCCCGTCCCAACTCAGATACAAAACGCATGGCACCAAAATGATTGCGGATGATGAGATGAGAGATGGACAACCCCAAACCCGTTCCATCCGTGGCACTCTTGGTGGTAAAAAAGGGTTCGGTTACCTGCGATAAATGTTCGGGTGAAATGCCGCAACCTTGATCTTCAATGGTAATCAGGGCCATCTCCTCGTTGTTATCGGTCTCTAAGGCAGTACGAATCCAAACGTGTGCGTTTCGATCTGACAAAGATTGCAGAGCATTGAGAATGAGATTGATGAAAACCTGTTCCAACTGACGCGAGTTTCCCTTGACCGTCAATGGAGTCTTGGTGGGCAAGAACTCGCAATAATCCGTATGTTTGCGAATCTTGTAGTTTAAAATCATGATGGCGGCCTGCAACGGTTCATGGAGGTTGACCGTTTCAAACGGAATCTCCTGATCCCGTCTGGCTAAGTGCTTCAAGTTTTCCACAATGGTCTTGACGCGCAAGGTGTTATGGTTGATCTCCTCTAGCATCGCGGGTTGGGCGGTACGGGCTTCGGCAAAGGACAACCCACCCAGAGAAAAATCCCCGTTGGCGTGAAAATACTCCTCCAGGATGGGAACAGCATCTTTCCAGGCCCGTGCCACCAGTGAGGCATTGAACAAAATGGCATTGTTGGGATTATTGATTTCATGGGCAATACTGGCGGCCAACACCCCAATGGTGGCCAGTCTGGCATGACGAATGGCCTGTGCCTGGAGAATGCGGGATGCCGTCACCTCGGTAGCGACAATCATCACTTCTGCCACCTTGCCATCCCGCTGGTAGGGAACCAGACGGATCTCCCACCAGACCGATGTTTCGGAAGGGTATTGAAAGCGTCCACTTTCATTATTGAGAAATGCAGCCTGAATGGATTGTCGAAACCAAGGCCGCACGCGCACCGGAAACAGTTGAATCGCATCACAGCCGATCATTTCGGCGGGCTTGAAAGTGTCCATGGCGCGACTCATGAAAAGAATGCGCCGTTTAGAATCCACAGTCAGCACGACATCAGGCGAATATTTAAAAATCCGCTTGGGAAACCCATGACGTGGCATTGGAGCCGTTTTTTTGCGATTGCGTTTCATGCGCCCCTTTTGTGGATCAACTTTGCGGCTCGATATCCCCCAACAGATCAAACAAACGTGCGGTCTGCCACTCCCGTTCGACTTGCAAGGCAGAAGCGGCGGCTTGATTGGCCTTACGTTCCGCATCCCGTGGATGAACACCGTTTTCCTTGTCAACGGCGAGGGAGTGTTCCAATGCGGCGGCCGCCACAGCGGTTCGCGCCGCACCAGCTGCGGCCCAGGCAGCCAGACCATCACTCTCCCAAACCGCCGCGCCATAGGCGGCAATGGCGGCATCCCGCACCGCACCCTCTTGTAATCGTGAGGCATTCCAAGCCTCCTGGGCAATCTTATTCATGGTGACAAAATCCAGCTTTCCCGCCATGAAATCCCGCGCAGCCTGCAACGCAACCGCAGGCCTGGTTTCATCCGGGAAAATTTCCGTAATCAAACCAGATACCCGTTGGGCACACTCTACGGCAAAAAGACGGGCAACGGCAGGGGTCCAAGCGTCCAGAGAACGTACCACCCTAGCCTCTTGGAATATCACATACTTCGATGAGATGAAGGAGGCCTTCTGCCCTTCGGCAATCCAAATGACCGGTCCAAGCCATTCAATCAAGTCTGAAGCGCGGCAGAGGTGATAACCGCGCACGCACGGTGAAAGATTGCCATAAATGGGCGGCATCCAGGTTCCGTCCGTCTGCCAACGTCCCAAACCGCCATGACAACACACGCCATCTGGACCCAAAACCTTGAAATAGAGATCGGTCATGACACACCTTTATCCAGTTAGCCAGCCTGTCCATCTGGCCGGGGAGCCAATAAAAGGGGAAAAAATACCCGACAAAA
>JADFYY010000265.1 GCA_015232825.1 Magnetococcales bacterium | reverse complement strand
ATAAGGTCAATCACCGTACTCTGTCATAAATAGGGGAGGTGTTTTTAAAGGAATCCTTAGAATGGAAGCTATTCTCTCAGGTGCTGCAGGTTTGGGACTGTTGTTGGAGGGGGATCAGGCCTGGGTGATCCGCCACAATCAGCCCGACCACCCGGTCGCCACCCCCCCAGATTTGGGCAGGCGGTTATTTTTTGGGCGAGAGGGAACTCTGCGCCATTTTATGATCACCAGCGTCGCTGAGGCCTACAAAAAACTACAACTGCTCCGCCACATGGCTACTGCCTTCAATATGACCTTTTTTCTGCTGGATGATGGGGTACCTTCCTCCCACCGCCAAGAGACCGCCATTGATTTGGAAAGGCTGTTCCACAACCAAGAGGTTCATGATTATGTGGCGGGGGTGTTGTATGCACACCCCCTGCCACCCCTCCATGGCTGTAAATCCGCTTTGGAATTGGCCCGTAGCACCAATAGCCAACAGGTAAGCAGTCTGCTGTTTGAGGTACTCGCCGACCAAGAAGCCATCAACATCGCTCATCAGACTTGGCCAGCCGACATTTTGGCACCGTCAGAACGTGCCCTGGCTTTGCAAACAGCGGTGGAGTCCGGTCTGTTCCGTCACTTTGTCCAAGCCCAACATAGCGGCCACACGGATTCCCTCCACTTTGCCTCCCTTAAGTCTTTACAACCATTCGCAAACCATCGAGAACTGATTTCCCGTTGGTGCCTGACACTGCCCCACGTCCCTGCCTTTCGTCCTGTCTTGACCAAAGAAAAAGAGTTGAAGCAGGAAGAAACCCATGACAAAAATCGCAAAAAAGGTGGTGTGGATCGGCGTAAAGCATTTGATAACGCAGTTGCCATCAAAGACCAGATCATCACCTTGTTCAATCAACACCCATTGAATGAACGAAAGGTAGAACGCCTGTTGAACGGCTTGCGCCATCTTCATACAAACAAAAGTAACAATACTTATTTATCAAGATCTTTAACCGATTTGGCGGTCCGGGCCAGAGAAACGGATTTGGCGGAGTATCACCTGCGCCTCAGCCAGGAGGCGGTTGCAGCCAACGAAACGGATGGATTGGCTTGGGCCGTCTTTGCCACAGCTCTGCGCTTACAAGGAAATTTAAAAGAGGCCTTGAAGGCAAGTAATCGGGCGATTGATTTTGGCAATGCGCAATTTGGGTTGTGTGAAAAAGCTGCAACATTGAAAGAAATGAACCTCCTGGAAGAAGCTCTTACCGTATATCATTCTGTTATTCAGGATTTTCCAGACAATGATGTCGCCCGCAATGGCAGAGCGGATACCCTCAAGGCCATGAACCGCCAACAGGAGGCCCTTGTCGAATATGACTCCGTGATTCAGGATTTTCCAAACAATGTGGTCGCCCGCAATGGCAGAGCGGATACCCTCAAGGCCATGAACCGCCTGGAAGAGGCACTGACAACTTATCGGGAAATCAGAGGACGCTTTCCCTACGATCTGATAGCCCGTAATGGACAGGCCGGGGTGCTGCTGGCATTGGAATTGATCGATGAGGCGATGGAAGTTCTGGATTTGCCTGAAATACCCCTAAGCAAAAACGACTGGATCGGCTACCACATCCGGGCCGGGATTCATCTTTATCAAGGTGAATTGGCTGAGGCGGAAAGGCTCTTTCGTTGGGGCTTGGAAAATACCTTTGCTGACCAGCAAGACTATTTCCGCAACGGTCTGACAGCCACCTATTTACGTAAAAAGGCCTTTGATCAAGCGGAGGAGGAGTTGTCCGGCATGAACTCTCCCCAATTGACGCCTTCTGTTCTGTTGCAACGTGCCCACATGAACGGTTTGCAGGGCAATCTGGCCAGGATGGGGGAATTGCTGGAGCAGATCCAGGCATCGGGCAAAATTTACTGCCATGGTTATTTTCTTGCCTTATCCCAGCGTTTCCGCGACCATTTGCCAATGAACGATGATATCCTGTTCCAGCAGGGGGCTTGCTGTTTGGCCTTGGCTGCCTAAAAATCTGGGGACATCTATGAACCCATCCCAAGACTCAAGAAAATCCGAGGACGGCATATCGTTTTCCATTATAAATCCAATGCGTTAGATTCTCCCTCCAAAAGAGTCAATATAATATCATAGCTAGACTTTAGACTCGCACCCCTCCTGCCCAAGATCGTTGGATTCGTGGGAAGCGTGGAAAGCGGGCGAGAAAAGATTGATTTTGGACCGTGTTGTGTCAGGTGGAAGCTCAACCGGTCAGTAGGATGCCGTTTGGTGGCATGAATTTCCG
>JADFYY010000264.1 GCA_015232825.1 Magnetococcales bacterium | reverse complement strand
TCATTGGAAAAATTATTGATTAAAAAACCTTTTCTTATAATTTTAATAAATCCTTCAAAGCTATCTATTTTATCGTTTAATTCTATATCCAATCGATCAAATCTAATGATATCAATCGATTCTTCATCCGTTAGCCTTCCCATTCACTTCCATGCCTCCAAAAATTCAACCCACCACCCTAGTAGATTCACGTCAGGGCGGTGGTCAAAGTCGTTAATAGTTTTAACTTCCTTAGGTTGCTTTCAAACCTTTCACCAAGGCCTCCTTTGCCGAGACTGGCTTTTTCTCTTCCAGATCTTCATCCAGCATATTAAGCAGAATCCAATGATACCGTTGTTGCGCCTCCTTGGTGGCGGCAGCGGCTACGGCCTGCATTTTGGAAAGTTTAAAATAATCCCCTCCCAACAATCGCATGGCTTTTATGCTAGACATTTTATTGGAAATGCCAACCGCCAACATCTGTTTTCCTACCGGGTGATTGATACGCAAGTAGGCCGCTTCCATTTGATCGGGATCTTTTTGTTCCACAATGCCCATGGCCAAGATTTTTCCAGCCATGGAGTCACCACTTACAAAACGGGCGGCCTTGGCCATCATTTTTGGCAAATTCGGGGCATCCAAACTCCGTTTGACCAGCTTTGACATCAAGATTTCACCGGCATCGGAATCGTCACTGACATATTTCTCCAGCAAAGTGACCCATGTGGATACTTCGCCCAATTTGGTTAAAGCCACAGCCAGAATGGTGGTGGCATGAGGATTATCCTTGGTGGCGGTGAGAGCCCGCACCAGGGGCTCAATGGCAACCTCTTTACGATTAACAATGCCAGTGGCTAAAATGGTGGACCCTGGAGAGTCGCTGGACAAAAGCTTGATGGCTTCTAACATCTGTTCCATGGAACCGCGTCCCATCACCTCCATGGCCCAAATGATTTCGGCTTCCGGCAGATTCGGCGGAGAAGTCGCAATGGCACGAATAATATGATTGACCGTCCCCTGTTCCGCCACGCCCATGGCCAAGGCCTTAATCGCTTCAGGACTGATGGTGGCGTAGCGCATCCCGTCAATTAACGGATTGACCCCCTTGTTGGAAACAATCGCGCGTGCTAGGGCGTTGACCAACTCCACATCCTTGGTCACCTTGGACATGGCTGTCACCATGTGAAAGGCCTTGACATCCCGATGGCGGAGAATTTCCGCCACCATGGTGCGGACTTGGTTGGGGTCGTCTTGAATCTTGTCGAGGGAGTCGAGCATTTTTTTGAGTCGTCCCTCATGGATGATCCCTTCCACATCCACGGTGGATTTTTTTTCATCGTCATCCCCCGCACGACCTCGGATGATTCCTGTGCCACGCGGGAGATCGTCTTCTGGGAGTTCAGTGGCCGGAACAAAACGGTGTTCCAGATTATCCAGGGCTTGCTTGGCATGTTCCCCCAGGGACTCTTTGAGGGTCTCACGGATTTTTGCCAACTGTTCTTTCGTATACAAATCCCGATCTGCCATCGCCGCATCCTTTTTTATTGACTTGTCTATCCGCATCTATGGATTTTTTGTGTTCATGTGCGATATTCTAACATAGCTAAGCTTGCATGAGAATACAAACTCCATCACGTAATCAAATTGAAAGAAGAGATGCCATGACTATCAAAAACTTGTCACCCGTCGTATTGTTGGACGACCTGGATCAAGCGCACCAACAACGCTACCTTGGCAGTCGCTATTTGGCATTGGATACCGAAACCCTGGGATTAAAAACCCATCGTGATCGATTGTGTCTAGTGCAGATGTGCAACGAAAAAGGAGAAATCACCCTGGTCCAAACCCGTGGATTTCAGGCTCCTCGTTTGCAAGCCGTTCTGGAATCAGAAAAAGTGGAAAAAATTTGTCACTTTGCCCGATTCGACATGGCAGCCATTAAACACTGGCTGGGTGTGGAGATGCGACCCGTTTTTTGCACCAAAATTGCCTCCCGTTTGGTACGGACCTATTCGGATCGACATGGTCTCAAGGATTTGGTTTCTGAACTTCTCAAAATCGAACTGAACAAAGAACAACAATCTTCTGATTGGGCGGCTGAGACCTTATCCGAGCAACAAATCGCCTATGCCGCATCGGATGTCATTCATCTGGTGGCATTGAAAGAACGGCTGGAGATCCTCTTAAAACGAGAGAATCGTTTGGATCTGGCCAGGGCTTGCATGAATTTCCTACCACAACGGGTTGCTTTGGATCTGGCTGGATGGGAAGAAGAGGATATTTTCGCGCATCATTGATGGATCTATTTTTGGGCCAATCCTGGGGAGGCGGTGAACCGCCTCCCCAGACCCCTC
>JADFYY010000263.1 GCA_015232825.1 Magnetococcales bacterium | reverse complement strand
AGTCTTGTCAAACATGTTTACCACCAACCTGCTCGGTACTACTGCGATAGCCAACGAAAAAAAAGCACTTTATCTTGCAGAAAGTGGTTTGGAAATGGCGCGCAAAGCCATTGACTTATCCAATTGCATCGTACCACCACCCGAACAAAATGGCGCATTGACGATTGCAGCCGATCCAAGCTTTGTCGGCAATTACAATGTAACCGTTCAAACCGATTCTGGAAAATTTATTGTGACATCCATTGGAACGTTTAATGCTTCTTCAAACATCCATGTTCGCACCTTGGTTGAGACAATGAGCTGCTCCAATCCTCCAGGAACCACTGTTGACGATTGGAGTGATCGAGGAGAGTACTGATGAGAATAATAATTATATTATTGGCATTTCATATCCTCTTCATGGATATAGCGATATCGGGAGGCGTTTCTCCTCTCGGTGGGGCCATGAACCTCCCTTCCCAACTACTCAAAAATCTCGCTCCCACCTCACTCAACCCTCAAAAAGAGGGGGGTGAAGAGGGTGAATCGACCCATAAAAGCATGCTCAATAGCAAAGAACCTTCCATCCAAGAAAAGGATCAAGAAGGTGCCAAAAATCTTGCAACCCTGAAAGAGACGAAGCGATGTACCGAATGTTTGCTAGAAAACCAAGATTTGCGCCTTTTTAATCTTCATGAGGCCGATCTACGCAAAGCCAACCTGAAATATTCCGACTTGAGGGATGTGGACCTTTCAGAATCCTTGCTTTACGAGGCCGACTTTTCCATGACCGATCTACGCGGGGCCAATCTGCGTCAAGCTGACCTGCGAGGAGCCAATTTTTCTGGGGCGCGTATGCGTGGGGCCAATCTGGGCGGGGCGGATCTACGTGATGCCGTTTTTAAAGATACCAATCTAAAAGGAGTCAACCTCAAAGGCGCACTCCTATTTGCAGATCAACTTTCCGGCAAAAAAGGAGGATCCTCCAGCAAGAATCCCTCTCCCTTGAAAAATGCCATGCAAAATGCAGCGCAAGATGCTCTACAAGACGCCTTGAACAATCCATGAACACAGTGCCAGAACAATCCAATGAGGAAGGGCCTGTTGATGTGCCTCTTCCCAAAAAAAATTGGCATACCCTGCTCAGGGGTTTCTTTGACCACTACCGGGCAATCTGGAGTAAAAATTCTAACACTAAAACCATTTGTGTCAGCTTCACAGAAGACGGTTTTTGTATTGTCTCTCTTTATTACAAAAAAAATGAAACCATACCAACCCTTGAAAAAATTGAATGTCATCCACGACCAGAAGGGACTGAATATTCAGAATTTTTTTCAGATATTTTAGATCAATTCACCCCTCGTGGGGCTCGAATCATCGGAATTCTGGATGATAAGGATTACGCGCTCATATCTTCCAACACCCTTGATGTACAACCCGAAGAGATGCGCAATGCCTTGCGCTGGGAGATGCAAGACAGGGTAGAGTTTTCCGTTGAAACCGCCGTGATTGATTATTTCGAAGGATGGAAAAAACAGGGGGACGTCAATAAAAAATCCATTGAAGTCGTGGTGGCCAAAGGTGAAGCCATGGAGCTTTACACTGGCCTGTTCCATGACGCCAAAGTAAAACCCAATATTATCGATATCCCTGAATTGGCGTTATGCAATCTGCTTAAAATGTTGCAACTCGATCCCGAACCCTCCTCCTTGATTTTCCGCATCAAAAAACAAAACAGCACCCTGATCGTGGCTCATGATGGCGTTATGTTGATGACGAGAAGAACATCCATAGGATTTGAAGCCTTGTCAGATAATAATGATTTTATTATTGATGATCTATTGAACTTTATTCAGAAAAGTATTGACTATTATGAAAGATACATCGATGGTCCAAAATTGGGGTATCTCATTGGACTTCCGGTCGAGCAAGCAATCGGTGATGCCTATATGATTATGGCAGAAAGAATTGGGCTCTCGTTACGAACATTCGACCTCAACGATTTATTGCAATGCAATCAACAACTCGAATCGAACATGCAGGCCAAATCTCTTGAAGCCGTCGGTGGGGCTCTGCGGGAGACTGGATAACTGATCTGCAATTTCAACGCATTTACACAAAAACATCATGAAATTGGCGCAATCTGGTATTTTATCCATCACTATAATGCCTTATTGGCTCTGAAAGGTTAATCACTACATGTGCAGGACTACCATCCGAGCAGGGTTTTCAAGGCAGGCAGTACTGTGGCTGCGACGACCAAGGCGAGCATCCAGCGGTTGAGTTTGATTTCAGCCATGAGTTCCAATTTGAGTTCGCGTAAATCACTTTTGGTAGCAAGTTCGTCCATGCTGGACTTC
>JADFYY010000262.1 GCA_015232825.1 Magnetococcales bacterium | reverse complement strand
CCAGTTGTCCCCAGGCCAGATCCTTTGGGGGTGGATCATCAACCCTGGCTGAACCCCCCGTTCAACATTTTGCCCAAGGCGACGCGGGGGTTTCCCTTGACCTTCAGGATGTGTCTCCATCCCTCGGTCAAGGACCGTTGGACGGGTGGACAGTATCGTCCCGTCAATCTGGTGGGGCTCTACCTGGATTCCCAAGGCAACGTCATGCCGGGTATTGAGGTCGCTGAATATTGATCAAGATTGTTTATGCCCAGGATGATGTCTATGACCGCCAACGAATCACCAGAACCTCAACCCAATCTAGGAACGTTTGCCTTTTCAGTCAAGGCAGACAAGGAAAATGATAAAATTATTTATGAGATTCTGGATCCAAAAAAAATTACTCCAGATATGGAAATATTGAAAGATGATGTAGAGTTCACTCTTGTCACCCTGCATACTGTTTTTCGTGACACGAAAAATAAAAGATTTCAATACTACTTCGAGTCCTTGTTGTCCTTGGCTCAGGTGGGGTTGATGGGAATCAATCCTTTGCCGTTGAAGGCACAGCATGCCCTGACCACCCTGAAAAACGAAATCAACATCCAGGAAGCCCCTGTCATCCGAATGGGATATTTGAAAAAACTCGGCTTGCATGCCTTTGGCCAAAGCCTGCTTTGTGTTTTTCTGATATGGTTTGTTCACTATTTTTCGTTGCATAAAGGTTTTTTTGAAGGCAGGGAAGTCATGCATTGTGGTGTTATGTGGATTGGCTGCATGGCTGGAGTCTGGTTGTCGGTCGGCATGAGTCCGCCCTCCACCGGGCTTGAATCATTGCAACTCATTGCCAGGGATTCGTTGGAGCCTTCCATCCGGTTGCTTTTTACCGGTCTGTTGACTATCTTTATCGCTTTGCTTCTCAATGTCGGCGTGATTAAAATAACGTTTGGGGAATTGACAACCACGGACTTTCTGAGCAGCTTCAAGATTTCGCTTCTTCTTGGCATGGTCTGCGGGTTGGGAGAGAAAGCCCTTTCCACCACGGTGTCGCAACGGGTGGATCAGTTCTTCAAGGAGTTGAATAAAAAAGGGGCGTAAGTTTGCTTGCGTGGCAGCGATGCGGGTAGTCGTTTTGTCCGACCCCAGACTGCCGTACCAAAGGTCAATTCAGGGAGTCCGTTAGGAGATTTCAATACCGTAAGTTGCTAAGCACACGATGGATTCGTTGTCCATGGCATCGACATTGATTCTCAAATCTCCAAAGCGAATCATGGCACTTATGATGGTTATGACTCTTTTGATGGGGAACGGCGATTTCATGCCAAGGTTTGAGAGTCATGGTTTCAATCCTTACCAGAAAGCAGGCGTCCAACAAGTGCCTCGTAGTAGGGAAATTGGCTGTCCAGACTGGCCAACAGGGCGTTCTGGCCGATGGCTGAAGCAATAATCAGGCGATCAATCGGGTCACCATGATGAAATGGAAGAGATCCGGCTTGCCAAGCAACGGCTGCCCATGGCCCATATAACGGGCCTGCTCAATCTCGATGGCCATGATGATATGTGCTGGCACCCGAAAGGGATTAAATACCTCTCCGTCACTTCGACGGATCGACACCTCATTGCCATCGAACAAAGCCAGTCGCAGACCTTCAATGTTTGGATGAGCCATCTTGACCCAGGTATATTGGCTTCCGTTATCCAGTTTGCTAGCACTCTTCATGGTTGGGCCGTCTGCATGTGCTGGAATCGGAATCCCTTTGGCTTTTAATACCTCCTCAATGATTTTCTCAGGCCCTTCATTTGTTACCTTGTCACTATTTCCGTCGGTCCCATGATAGCCAACTACGGCCAACAAGTCGGTAATGGTGCGTGTGGTAGCACTGGGATCAAAGAGTGCAAGCAGGTGGAACCCTGTGCTGACCGAAATCTCCACGCCAGGAAAGAGCGTCAATTCCCGAAATCCAGTTAGTGGTCGCCCTTGATCGGCTTGCTCTTTCATCTGCGCATAAGTGGTCTTGAGCGGGTCAATCCAGGCACCACTGTTGTGGTCAGTGATTGCCACGCAGTCGATCTGCTCGGCCATGTATCTCAGTAGCCAATCTTGATGAGTCAAGTTAGATTGTGTATCCATGGATGCTGGAGTATGGGTGTGAAAATCGAATTTCCACCATCTGGATCCAGAATAAGGCCATTGCGTGTTTGCCATGCGTCAACTTCCTTAAATATCCATGTCTGTCTGCGTGCCAATGGGCCTTTCATCCATTTGACGTTTCATCAATTTTAGCAGGTTTCGACTCATGCCGCCAACATTCTAAAGAATGGTCGAAAAACGGTGAAACGTCAGAAAGATAAAAAATGATTTGGAATAATCGAGGATATGCGCTATCCTTACAGATGGTTTCCATGCATC
>JADFYY010000261.1 GCA_015232825.1 Magnetococcales bacterium | reverse complement strand
GTGGTGCAAAAATTTGAACCGGACAAGGTGGTGGTGTTTTCCATTGCCTCGGATGTAACGGAAATCCTTAATTTCCCCTGGGAAGCACTCCTGCTCCCGAATGGTGAAACCATTGGCATCCATCCCGGTTATGCCGTACAGCGTTGCATTCCAAGCCTCGCGACTCAAACCCGTTTTTCTTTTGCCGCATCGACGCCATTGCGCGTGCTGTTTATGGCCAGCGCACCCGATGAGTTTCCGTCACCGCCTGCGAAGCAAGAAGAGGAGATTTTCATCAAAGCCCTGCATGCTATGACTCCGATCAACCTTCACGTTGTCACCAACCGCGACCGTCAATCCTTGATTCAAGCCATTCGTCAATGGCACCCTCATGTGGTCCATCTGGCTGGACCGGCCCTCATTCAAGGCACCATGGGCTTTTTTGCCTTTGAGGAAAGCACTGGCCAAGCCGATGTCCGCTCCGCCACCGAAATTGCCGAAGAGATCCTATGCCCGTCTGGGGCTGGCCTGTTGGTGGTTTCTGGACGTGAGATTGGCAAGCCCCCCCCGGTTGCCGCTACTGGATCGCTTTGTCAGGGAATTATCGCTTCAGGCCGGTTTCCTATGGCCATGACTTGGCCAGAATCACTCTCTTCGATAGAATCGGTCCCATTTTTGCAAACATTTTACTCCCAATTGGCGACAGGTTTTGCCGTGCATCACGCCTTGACGCAAGCCAGAGCAACCATTGCAACGATAGAAGGGTGTCTCAGTTGGATTTTGGCCGCACTTTATGCCCAAGAGAATAAACAACCATCATTCACACGGATCTATGAGGAACATACCCATGAAACCCGGTAAAGTATTGGTCGCCCAAGGAGGCGGTCCCACAGCGGTCATCAACCAATCCTTGGTGGGAGCCGTCCTGGAGGCGCGTAAATTTCCACGGGTGGAACGGGTCTATGGGGCACTATATGGAGTACGGGGCATCATCGATGAGGAGTTTTTGGACCTGACCCAGGAGACCACCCACAATCTGGAACGTGTCGCCGCCACTCCAGGCTCTGCCCTTGGCTCTACCAGAGATAAACCAGATGAAAAATATTGCGAAGAAATTCTTAAAGTATTGATTGCCCATAACATAAGATGTTTTTTTTATATTGGCGGCAATGACTCTTCCGAAACCCTGCGTCTTGTGGAGAATTTCGCGAAAAGGGCCCAGTATGAACTCATCACCATTCACATCCCTAAGACCATTGACAATGATCTCATGGTCAATGACCACACCCCAGGCTATCCATCGGCGGCTCGTTTTGTCGCCAGTGCCTTTGCCGGGATCAACTTAGACAACCGCGCTCTGCCTGGTGTTTATGTGGGGGTTGTCATGGGTCGTCATGCGGGATTTCTTACGGCGGCCTCGGCTTTGGGGCGCAAGAATCGCGACGATGGCCCTCATCTCATTTATATGCCAGAACGTAACTTTGAAATGGGACCATTTTTGAATGAGGTCAAAACCATTTATGACAAGTTGGGACGTTGTGTGATTGCCGTTTCTGAAGGGATTCATGATGTTCAGGGTACGCCCATCCTTTCAACAATGAGCAATATCCTAGAGAAGGATGCCCATGGCAATGTGCAGTTGTCAGGAACGGGTGCCTTGGCTGATCTTCTCACCAACGCCATTCGTACCAACTTAGGGATCAAGCGGGTGAGGGGAGATACGTTTGGCTATTTGCAACGTTCCTATTTGGGGGTTGTGTCGGACGTGGACCAACGTGAGGCGCGGGAAGTGGGTGAAAAGGCCTGTCAGTTTGCCTTGTGGAACGGTGCCAGTGGCACGGTGACTATCCATCGGAGTGGTCATTATGCGGTGGAATACCGGTTGGATCCCTTGGTGGCCGTGGCGGGAAAAACCCGTACCATGCCCGATCTTTTCATCAACTCTCAAGGAACGGATGTTACTGACGCCTTCAAGTTCTATCTGACCCCTTTGCTTGGTTCGGGCATGCCAGAATCTTTTCGTCTGCGCGCCCCACGGGTGCCGCAGATTCTGGCGAATCAATAAGGATTGTTTAGGCTATGAATGATATTTACAATATGGATGCCGTAAACAAGACAACCTAACAGAAGTCTAATATCGTTGCTGGCTTTGCTGGCCAAAATTTGCAAAAGCCAGAAACAGTAATTTTTCTGAAATACCATTCCCATATCTGTCAGAAAAGGGTGTTGGATATCGGGTGTGGTGGCGGGAGAACGGCTTTCTATCTGAAGTTGCTTACAAATGATTATCGCGGAATCGATTATTCGGATCCTATGATCAGGGCATGCAAAGAACGGTTTCGGGAAGCCGAAGCCCAATTCAGTGTTGAAGATGCACGTGATCTTTCTGTTTTCGATAAAGAAAGTTTTGATTTTATTCTTTTTGCTTATAATGGTTTGGACTATATCTCTCATAAAGAAAGGATTAAGGC
>JADFYY010000260.1 GCA_015232825.1 Magnetococcales bacterium | reverse complement strand
CCCATTCGGGCTGTATTGGCTTTGGTCTAGAACGATTGGCTTTCGCCTTTTTGGCCCAGTACGGCACGGATCCCAGTCAATGGGCTGAACCCGTGCGTTCCGGTATCCGGTTCGTTTGAAGGAGAGGATCATGAGAGAGTCTATTTTGCACCGGTTACGTCCGATTATTCATGAAATTTTCAAGGATCCTACCATTGTAGTTACCGAGGAGTTGACCATGAACGATGTCCCGGCCTGGGACAGTATCGGTCATATTGCCTTGATCACCGCCACAGAAAAGGCGTTCAACATTCAATGTTCGTTGTCGGAGTTGGTCAATGTGGAGAGCGTGGGGGCACTGGCAATCCTGGTGGAAAAAAAATTATCCATATAATTCGTCAATGGATCGACTCTGAGTGTCGGCGTGCCAACTATAAGCCAACATCCCCTTCAGCGAGAAGAAAATAGGGTTTGGCTGTGCCATGGACAGAATCCAGATGTGGCGGTTGAAGAAAAAGACCGGCTGGCGTGCCTGCAGTAGGAATGATACGGTTTTGGCGTTCCACCCATGCCTTTAATGGGGGATAGACGAAGGTGGCTAGGCCGGATTGCTTGTCAAGTCGGCTTTGGTGGAGGGCGTGGTTCATCAGGAGATCAATGGATTTAGGATAGTCAGGATCATGCCAGAAATCAAGACACTCTGAAAACAGTACGGGCAATGCCTCCTTTGTTTCTGCCCGTTTGATTGCAGGTCGAAAAATGGCGTATGCAAGCAATTGCTTCCCCAGATAGCAGGCAAAAAGAGATTTGGGTTGATCCGCAAAGCCGAAGCAGTACCACCGTACCCAGGACGCAGAACGCATACGGGTTTCTCCTTGGACCCGTCGTGTTCGTTCCCAAAGTTTATCAAAGGCATCCCCCACATCTTGAGAATCCGTGATCTGTCGGACATGATGGGTGGAAGGGGAAGGGGGGGGGCAACGAAAGAGATTTTCTATGCGGCGAATTCTGGCTGGCCACCAGGAATCGCGTCCTTTACTGCGGAGGTGCCACTCCTGGAATCCGGCATAATCATGAAAAATAAGGACATGTTGGTCATAATCATAAGGAATCGGGGTGAATCCGCAACGCATGGCGATCTGTCGAACCGGATGAGTCGGGGTTGTATCCAATAACAGAGCCTTTTTGGCCTCCTCTAATTGGGCGGCGAACAGTTTTAAAGCATGGTGTCGATAGTTTGGATCTACACTCCAGGCCGTTGGGGTCATGGCAGGACATGGTTGATAATTCCATTGGTAGGGAAGGCCAATGCAACCAAGAAAACCTCGTATAAGGCCCCCATCCTCCAGGATCCAACCCCGGTTCAAGGAGTGTGGATGAAAAGGATTCAACTCCCACCAAAATACGAACCGATTTAACCAATACTCATTTTTGCGTTGCTGTGCGCGGTAGTTGCCAAGGTGGAAAGCGATGGCCTCGTAATCATCAGGCTGCACAGGGCGGATCGTTGGTGTGGGGCTTGGCATGGATGTTCCAATTAAGAATGGATGCTGTTGGTCCAGCCATGATCATGGTTTCGGGGGATTATCTCCCTGGTCGGTCGAAACAATGATCAAGGCTATTCGTGTTCCATGCTCATAAAGAGTCGCCAATGAGATAAGGCGATGGCTTGGGTCCACGGTTGCTGTAAGTATATCCAGGGAAATCTCCCTTCCGGGCGGACAATGCTATGCGTTTATAATCGGGAACCGGAATGGCAATTTCATTAATCTCCTGGAATCCACACATTTCCAACCAACTCAATACCGCTTTGGCCGAAGGGAGATGAGAGACATTGCTTTGGGTCGTCAAAGATTGCATCGAATCTGGTACAATTTTGCTGGGGATTAATTGATTGTCATCTTCCCCAACTCGGAGGCAAAGCTGCGTCTTGGGCCAGATAATTTCAACACAATTATAATTTTTTAAGCCAGGATGCCGCGTTAAGGAGGTCTCTAAAATCAATAGACCCCCAGGCTGCAACAGAAGAAACAAACGCTTGAGAAATCTCAATGGCTCTGGATTGTGATACAACACCCCCGTACACCAAATGAGATCAAAATGACCCAATGCGGTCAACTCATCGGGTGTCAAATAGAGAATATTGCCTTCTAGATAAGATTTTCCAGGTAAATCGAGAGTGTGAAACCATGTGGGAAGTTTTTCCCTGGAGGTTCTTGATGCGGAAATCACGTTAATTGTGTAATCGGCGGGAATATCCATCAGGGTCAGGGATTCCGGCTGCAACGACGCCAACCGTTGGGAGTCTTTGCCGTCCTTGGGGCCAATCTCCAAAACCCTTTGGCCCTGTAGCGTTGGTTTGAGACGGGTCAAAGCGTCAAACACCACCGCCCGATAATTCGGGGGATCATAAGGGGTGAGTACTCCTAATTTTTCTAACAGGAATCTTGCGGTTTTCTTTAAGGATCGAATCATAGCGTCTTGTTTACCTTCTATGAGGCCTTCCACTTACCAGCGGGAGACTCAATG
>JADFYY010000025.1 GCA_015232825.1 Magnetococcales bacterium | reverse complement strand
AGGCGAAACCGTTCTGCGGGATCTGGGGAGAGGGTTCCCAATCGATAGGTGGCGGGATCGAAGAGAAAGCGGTTCTCCTCTAGGTGGGTAAAGGCCCAGTGGGGATGGAGATGGGTTTGAATATCGTGATGGCGGCGGGCCGCATCCTGGAGTTGGGCTTCGGCTTGCTCTGGAAATTGTTCAAGGCCGAGTTCGCGGTATCGCCATAGGCAGGCTATGTCGGCAAAAAGGGTGAGGGGGATGTTGATTCGGTCGCAGGTCGCAAGCAGTTGTTGGGTGGGATGGATCAGTACCTCTTCTTCTGACTGGGAGTTTCCTCCCAGATAGAGTTCATAGTCAGCAGAATAGAGAATGTAGATCATGGCGTTGTATCACAAACAGAAGTTAATGGCATCAATGGAGGGGTTAACATGTCGCGTTATGGTTTGCAATGGGTATTGAAAAGGATGCCCTGGAAATGGCGGCAAGGGGTGTTGGAGGGATTGGCGGATCTTTTGAATGCTGGACAACTGGCCGACTCCCTGCGGCATTTGGCAATGGAACGTGCCGAGTCTCTCCCGCCTGAGGATGCCTTGCGTTTTCTTATGCATCTTGATAATGCTCTCTATTCTCTGCATGGGCGGAATGCCGTGCTCTATGGCAATGGATTGCATGTCAAGCATCGTTTGATGTGCTACCATGATTTTTTTGTCGAGCGGGTTCGTTCTGGGGAACGGGTACTGGATGTGGGGTGTGGCAATGGGGCGTTGACGCAGGATATGGCTGAACGGAGTGGGGCCCGTGTGTTGGGGATCGAACTGGATGGAACAAAGGTTGCCAAGGCCATGGAAAATCCACATCCGTTAGTGGAGTTTCGTGTTGGAGATGCCACGGCCTTGGGTGAGGAGGTCGGTCAGTTTGATGTGGTGACCCTCTCTAATGTATTGGAACATTTGCTGGATCGAGCAGCGTTTTTGCGTCGGTTGCAGCAATTGGTGAACCCTTCCCGTTTTCTGTTGCGGGTGCCTCTGTTTGAACGCGACTGGCGGGTTCCCTTGAAACGGGAGTTGGGGGTAGAATGGCGTTTGGATCCTACCCATGAGACCGAATATTCATTGGAATCGTTTGCGGCTGAAATGGTGGAGGCTGGTTTGAATGTACGTCATCAGGAAGTGCGTTGGGGAGAAATCTGGGCAGAGGTTTTTTCCAATCCATCGACAAAAAAAAGTGCATTTACCCAATATTCTAAAAAAATATACATTGGTTGATGGCTTGGAGGCATGATCTAAGGTGCGAAATTGGCTCAATCGTGTGCGACAAGAGATTCGAGGACGAATGCGGCAGAGGATCCATTACGTCGTTGACTCATCCAACTGGTCGTTTAAATGGGATGCCCAGTATATTGCTCATGGCCTGGAGCAACGGTTGAATGATAGTGTGCAAATAATTACAGATCCTTGGTCTTTGCGTCATCAGATCATCCTGTTTGGCAACCGTTATCCCTATTTTTTTGGACCTCGTAATCAACTACACGATTCAAATGATCTTTTTCTGACATGGTTTCATGGTGAAGCCGACTCTCCCGATCCCATGATGCAAAAGATGTTTGCCCAGTTGCCTTCGGCTCTGGACCGGGTTCGTAAGGTGATTGTCTCTTGTACCCACTCTCGTCAAGTTCTGTTGGCTCAGGGGGTGGCCAGTGAAAAGATCGAATTGATTCCCTTGGGCGTGGATTTGCAGCGGTTTTGTCCACCGGATGAGGAAACGCGAATACTGTTGCGGCGTGAAATGGGGATTCCCGCAGAGGCCTTTTGCATTGGATCCTTTCAAAAAGATGGGAGTGGATGGGAAGAGGGGAATGAGCCAAAGCTGGTCAAAGGCCCAGATGTTTTCTTGGCGGTGATGGCCAAGATTCGCAAGATGCACCCCAACTTGATGGTGTTGTTGACAGGACCGGCGCGGGGGTATGTCAAACAGGGGTTGGAGCGGTTGGGGATCACGTATCGGCACTATTTTCTGGAGGATTATCTTCAGATTGTCCCTTATTATCAGGCATTGGATTTGTATGTGATTACCTCTCGTGCAGAAGGGGGGCCAAAGGCACTGATGGAAAGTTGGGCTTGTGGAGTGCCTGTGGTGTCCACCCGTATGGGGATGCCAGCGGATTGGATTCGTCCTGGTGAAAACGGTCTGCTGGCCGAGGTGGAGGATGCGCAAGGGTTGGCGGATCAAGTTGCCTTGGTGTTGCATGATCCTGTTTTGCTCAATCGCTGCCGGGCCGGTGGGCTGGATACGGTGCAGGGGTTGGACTGGCGTTTTGTGGCGGAGCAGTATTATGCCGTTTTGTCTGGCTATTTGTCGCGGTCATAGCTAAATTTTTCTGATTATTCATACACCAAGTCACGTCCGTCTGGAATGGTCTCAAAAAAGTTTTTTAGTTTTTCCAATGCCCGTTTTTCGATCTGTCGCACCCGTTCACGGCTGATGGAAAGGGTGGTGGCCAGTGCGTCTAGGGTCTTTTGTTTGCCAGTCAAAAAACGATGCGTGATGATCATTTGCTCACGTGGATTCAACTGGCTCAACCCTTGTTTGACCAAAGAGTGCGTCCGTTGTTCTTGTTCCTGGGCCAGGGTTGTGTATTCCTGATTGGGGCGATTGTCTGGAATCAGGTTGATGATCTCTCCTTCATCGTCTTCCATGATGGTCTGGTTGAGGGAGCTGTCACTGCCCATCATGCGGCCATCCATGTCGATGATGGTGGCGGCATCGGTGCCAAATTTTTTCGCCAGCTCTTCGGCCTCCTCCCAGTTGAGGGGCAGGGGAGACTCTTTGGCCTGACGCAGTTTAAAAAACAGTTGACGCTTGAGCTGTGTGGTGGCAATTTTGACCATACGCCAGGAGTTCAAGATGAATTCGTGAATGGATGCCCGAATCCACCAAGTGGCATAGGTTGATAACCGATGACCGAGCGATGGGTTGAATTTTTTGACCGCATGCATCAAGCCAACAGTCCCCTCTTGCACCAAATCGGGCAGATGAAGCTGATAATTACCGTATTCACGGGCGATTTTCAGCACGAGCCGAAGATAGGAGTGAACCAGCTTGTGAGCGGCTTCTAGGTCGTTGCGTTCTTTGAAGCGAGTGGCCAACTCCTGTTCCTCTTCAGCCGAGAGAATGGGAGCTTGGAAGGCTTGCTGAACAAAGTGCTGAAATCCTGCCCCGTTGTTCTGGGAGGAGAGATCAAAAGAACGATGAATGGCAACGGATTGGTTTGTCATGACATGTTCTCCAAGTGTTGAATCTTAGTCTGCTCATTAAGATATAAAAACGCTTGGTAAAGTTTCAAGAGGGGGAAGCCATTTTTTTTTTGAGTTCAAAATGGGTTCCAGGGGGCAACTTTCTCGTTGGCCGCATGGATGGTCAAGAGGAGTTCCGTCTCATCAATCAAACGATATTGAGGCAAACGTTCTGAACTCTTGTAGCTTTCATCCATAATAATCGGAACGCCATCTCCGCGTTTCTCCATGAAATATTGACGTTTTATATCTTCCTCGCCTTCATTGACTGGGCAACGTGCCAGAAGTGTTGTCAAGAGTTCGTTTCTGGTAACCTGACGTAAGGGCAAGCTGTCAATAGTAATTGTGTTGGCAAGCGCACCAGGAGAATAGAGTTCAAGACGATCATCGAAGATAAAAAGCCGGATCTTTGATCCAGAAATGGAATAATCCCGATGCGCCACAGCGTTGACTATAGCCTCAAAGACCGCACGTATGCTGAACTGGGGAATCTCGATTCGTCCTGGTGATTTTATGGCCGCTATCCTCATGTTGCGGCGCACGAATCGCATGGCTAGCCTGATCTGTTCGTCCAGTGGTCCATGAATATCCACGGCATCAAGCTGTTGATTGGAATCCTGCCGTAATCCTCGGTAATGAACGGCCATGATAAAGGCACTTGGAATCCATTGGGCCGGTTTTTTGGAACACATCAATACCCCGGCAACTGTAGCATGTTCTGTTCCTTCTTCATCCAGTTTGAGAAGGCCAAGTTTACGTATGATTGTTAACTCACTATCCGCTCCAAAGGGTGACGAAAAGGCAGAACCCAATGAATTTTTCAGAAAACGTTTTAATAATAACTCATCCATATCGGATAACGCGGTTCCGGGAACCGGTTGTTCATCGAAGCGGATCAGTTGAGCTTGGCTACGCTGTTGCAGCAAACGGGACAACACTGGCGTATCCATTTCACGTTTTGAGCTGCCTTGGCGATGGTAATATCCTCCAGGGCTTTTATGGACAAACAAACTGCGAGGGATTTCGACTTTCAATATTGCCTTGGGTAGTCCCAGGGTATCTGGAAGTTCCATGCGCAAGGAACGGAACAAAACCGGAGGTTTGATACTTTCGTTGCACACCTCGTAGACATATCGTTCGACCTCATCCAGATTTTGCTTGGGAATGCCAATGATCTCCCGTGTTTTGTCATCCACGCCAAAAATAATGACTCCATGGGCCGTGTTGGCAATGGCGGCGATTTCATCCGCCAAATCGGTACGGCCAGGAGCCTTGATTTTGCGTCCAGCCATAATAATTGTTTTAAGCTCAAGAGAGGTATCCTCTCCCAGTTGGATTTTTCGAAGCAACTCTTCTATTCCGTCAAACAAGTCGGCCTCCAGGAGCAATGCGACGGTAGCGTCGTTCAAAGGCTTCTTTGCCACCTTCCATGATGCGGCAGATCTCCTCACGCACCGTCTGTTCCTGCAAACTGCCCTCGCAGGTTAGGTTGGTCTGACCGGTATGGACGGCGAGGGTCATGACCTGTTCGGCGTCACCATTGACGACAATATTGGCGTTGTGAGTTACTACAATGACCTGACGGTGCGGCTTGATCGTTCTGAGTTGGGTCACGATTAATTCATAGATCAGGTGATTGTCAAGGTCGTCCTCCGGTTGGTCAAGGATCAATGGCTCATCTCCATGTGACAGGATAAAGGCAAGCATGGCTGCCGTTTTTTGTCCTGGTGAACCTTTATGTATGCTTTGGAACTCGTTATCCTTTCCAGACGTGCTGTAACGCACATCTAAGGAGTCATCAGGAAACCAAGTATCCAGACGATCCAAATGTTCAGGCGGTAATGCCTGTAATTTAGTGATGAAACGTTGATCTTTTGCGGTGTATTTCTCACTTTTTCCGGTAGCTTTGAAATCTTGGAGGATTCGCTTTAATTTTGCGACACCCTCCTCCAGGTTGCTGTTCCCGATCATTTCAAGCAAACCATCAATGTCCTTGTCGAATTTTCCTACTGCGTCACAACTGATTAAACCGCGCAATTGCTCCTCATACAGGTCAAAATCCCCTAAAGGCACGACGGAGATTGAGACATACGGGTTCTTGTCCAGAACCTCCTTAAGAAATTGACCGCGCATCTGTGTCAATGAGGTCCGTAGGGTTGACAGGGTAGAGAGTTTTTCTTTGGCCTGACGAAGAATGTCTGCCCCTAGGGTTCGCCGTGAGTTCATATCGGCAAGTTGTTGTTCCATGGCGTGCCGTTGCTGAAGGAGTTTCCCGAATTCGTTGGGCTCTCCAGCCTTTTCCTCCCGTAGTTTGTTGCGCAAGGTTTCATAATTTGTTTCCGCTTCGCCTAGCGCAAGTTTCCAGTTTGGGACGGCCTGTCCTGACTGCCAATGACGCAAACAAAGATCGGCTTGGTTGGCCAATTTCTCAACGATGCGGGAAATTTTCTCAAGGCGATGAACAATGCTTAACGTGTGATCCATGACTTCGTTGTCAGAAGCATCGTTTGGATCAAATAGGGCGTTATCGATGGTCGCGGGTGCGATTTCTTCCGCTACGTTTCGTAATTGGTCTCCCATCCCGGACCATGTACGTTCCCATGCTTCCAAGGATCGCTGCTGCTGTTTGCGCTGTTGGTAAATTTTTAATATCGCGGCGTGTTCCGCTTGCTCAAAAGCGGACAAACGACGTTTTACATCCAGCAATTCGCCCTTGATTCGCTCCTCATCCTTTAATCCTGTGGCGATTTCGCGCTCTTTAGCACGCAATGACCGATAGGATGATTCGGTCTCTTGCCATTGCGCTTCCCAATTCCGGTATTGATCTCCAAGAGCATCGTCAATGATCTCGAAAAGTTTTCTTGGCGTTTTGGCAAATTCAAAAATTTGCTTCTGACTGAATATCCTGACAGGAAACCTGTCTTTAACTGTTCCCTGGGTCATCTGCCATTTACCTTGCTGATCCATTTCGGCAAGAATTTGTTCACTACCACCAGGGGTCCATTGGATGCGATATTGACCGCCATTTTTGCGATAAACAACCGTCAAAGTAGCATCGTTGGTTAATAAACCGTCATCCTGATGTGACTGGCACACTTTACTATACTTATTTAAATCATTTTTTAGATTTTCTGGCCACTCTCCTTCCCGGCGCATGGTTAAACGAAGAAATTCCACCAGAGTCGATTTTCCAGTACCTCGTCCGCCTATGATGGCGTTCATCCAGGGGTTGAATCGGCAAACGAAGGGCTTGGCGCGTCCCATGTAACGGGCCTTGCTAACGGTCAAAGATTCAATGCACAGTCGCCCATGGTCGTTCGGTTTGATATCTGGGTGCTGATCCGAACGTTTGACCGACATTTCTCCATCCAATAACGCAAGTCGTACCCCTTCCAGGGTGGGCTGCCCCATCTTGATCCAGGTAAAATGAGTGCCAGGAGAACGGTCTCCATCGGGATGATGGGCATCAGACCCTAGCAGTTCTGTCCATCTTAGTTTTTGGTCGCTATAAAGTTGGGGTTTCTGACAATTGGGATCTCGGATCTCCATGGCAAACAGGTGTTTGCTCTCTAAGACCTGTGAAAGGGTTTGTCCGGTCAGTTTGAAAAGCCCCTTGTAGTCATCTGCATGGGCAGGAATTGCCAAACCACCTTTTCTGACAATCTCCTCTATGACATCCGCTGCCCCTTTGCGGGTGAGGGCACTCTCTCCGTTCGGTGGATCAAGATCAACAGCTCCGAGCAAACGATCTATATCGGCTGTTTTCGATGTCGATGGGTCGAACAATGCCAACAGATGAAATCCACCGTTGATCGCCAATTCGACGCCAGGAAACAGCACCAGAGGACGGTAACCCTCTGGTGTTTCTGAGGTCATTCGAGATAACTCATCCTGCAATTTGTCAATCCATTCGCCTGTGTTGTGATCCGTAATGGCCACACAATCCACCTCGGCACGCATGAAATCCAGCAACCACTCCCTTTGTGAGCGTTGTTTCAATGATGGCTGATTTGGCCCTTTTCCATAATCGCTTGAGGCTGGAGTGTGCGTATGAAAATCGAATTTCCACCAACGAGCCCCCGGCCATTGCCACATTGTATTCATGATATACCCTTTCCCCCCCTTTTTTTGTCATAGCAAGACCCGCTCCAGTCCACCCCGTTGCATTTTTTGCAAGAAGGTCTCCCGCCATTTGTCGCCAAGCAAGGTGCGAGTCAATGCCACAACCATGAATTCGGCGGTCTTGTTTTCAAGTCGGCTGATTCCTTGATAGCAGGATGGACAGGAGGTAAAGATCGGTGTTGGCTGGGTTTGGTCGCAGGCTTGGTTGCAGGCCAACTCCTCTTCTTTGCGGAATCGGACTTGGGCGGCGATGTCGGGACGGGATACGGCAAAGGTTCCGGCCTCGCCGCAACACCGATCCGTCAAGATTGCCGGTCTGCCCATGAGTTTGGCAGCCACTGTGAGCGGGGCATGCACCTTCATGGGGGAGTGGCAGGGGTCGTGAAACACTACCGGGGTGGTGGAACTGGTTTCAATGCGCACCCCCTTTTCCATGAGATATTCATGGATGTCCATCAGACGGCATCCTGGAAAGATGGCTTCAAAGTGGTATTTTTCCAGTTGGTCCAGGCAGGTGCCACAAGAAACGATGACGGTTTGAATCTCCATGTGGCTAAGGGCATAGGCCACGCGGTGGAATAATACCCGGTTGCGGGTGGTGATTTGACGACTTAAGGCCTCATGCCCCGATGCCGCTTGGGGAAAGCCACAACACAATGCCCCTGGAGGCAATACGGCCTGTGCCCCGACATGCAGCAGCATGGCGAGTGTAGCCAGAGAAATATCGGAAAACAGGCGTTCGCAACCGCATCCAGGGAAATAAAAAACACTCTCTCCATTGAGATCCCACCGATCCGGGTCGCGCAGGATGGGAATGATGCCGGGATCTTCCACATCCAGAAATCCCCGTGCGGAGCGGGCGGGCAGACCTGTGGGCAGTGGTCTTTCCAGCAGAGGAATGACCTGTTCTACCAAAGTCGGGGCTCGACCTGCCGCCGCTTGTGGCGGATGTTCCGAGGGGTGGTGGTCGGTGATTCGCTTTAAGAGTCGATGGGCTAGACGTTGCGAGGCGTAGCCACCTTTGATAAAGAAATGACGCGCCAGACGAATAACTCGTGGATCCGTGGCGGAAAGAAAGGACATTGCCAGACGGCTGGCAATGCGCCATGGTCGTCTGCCACGGATTTTGAGCAACTCTCGCATGCGTACTGTCACTGAGGCAAAATCAATCGAAACGGGACAAGGCGCAGCACAACGACGGCAGACCGTACAATGATCCGCCAGATCGGTCAGGGAGTTAAAATGGTGCAAAGAGATGCCGCGTCGGGTCTGTTCTTCATACAAAAAGGCTTCGATAATCAATCCAGTCGCCAGTATTTTATCGCGTGGCGAATAATAGAGATTGGTATGGGGGACATGGGTTGAACAGACCTTTTTGCATTTGCCGCAGCGCAGGCAGTGGCGTACATCGTCATTTAATGCCCCCATCACGCTTTCTCGTAGGATGAGGGCTTCCTGTTGCACCAGACGCAACGATGGGGTGTAGGCGTTTTCCAGTCCAGAACCGGGCATCAGCTTGCCTGGATTGAATCGCCCTTTGGGATCAACGGTTTGTTTGTATTCGACAAAAGAGGCCACAATATCAGGGTCCAGAAAGCGGAATTTGGTCAAACCAATGCCGTGTTCCCCAGAGACCCGACCATCGAGTGCCACGGCTAAGGCCATAATTTCATCGACGATCCGTTCGGCTTCCTGGAGCATTTCGTAGTCATTGGAGTTGACCGGGATGTTGGTGTGGACATTGCCATCCCCAGCATGCATGTGCAAGGCGACGAACAGGCGTTTGGTGCGCACGGCTTGGTGAATGGCATCGAGTTCTTTGCGTACCCCTTCCCACAACGCGCCGCCAAAGGCGTTATTTAATGGGCGTTGCACCTCTTGACGAAAGGAGATGCGCATCTCTCGTTGCAGGAGCAGGTCGCTTAACCGTTCATTGGATTGGGCCTGCTCAGGGAAATCGAGCAGAGATGAATGGTTTGACGCAGGGGCGTCGAAATGGTCGAGAATGGCTTGCCAACGGGTGTTGACTCGATCCAGAAGGCTTAAGGCTGCTTCGCGTTTGGCCAGAACCGTGGCTTGGCTTTCGGTGCTGTTGGGATAGCCCGATGGCAGGCTCTTCAAGAAGGATTCACCCCCCAGATAACTCTTCATGGCCTTGATCATGAGGATCTTGTTGCCCATGGATTGGCGGATGTTGATTCGTTCGATTCCGGTATTATAATCGGCCAATCTTTCCAAGGGAATGACGACATCTTCATTGATTTTAAAGGCATTGGTATGAGCGGCAATGGCGGCTGTGCGGGAACGGTCAGCCCAATAGCGTGCCCGTTCTTCTGGACTGACGGCGATGAAACCTTCACCATCGCGGTTGCGAGCCAGTTCGGTCACATGTTCGGCGGCGTCGGCCACAGCGGATTCATCATCACCGATGATATCGACCAGCAGGGCCATTTTGGGGTGTTCCCCACGGGAGGCCTTGACGTTGTATCCCACGGCCCGCAGATACCGTTCGTCTAGGTGTTCCAGACCCGCACAGGCTACGCCCGGCCTCTCTTCCAGATAGTGTTTGGTTTCAACGATGGCTGGTACGGCACGAGAGAGGTCAGAGCCGAAAAACTCCAGACAGACGGTGCGGGTGTGATGCGGTTTGGGATGGAGGATAAAAACGGCACTGGTGATCAAGCCATCGCAACCTTCTTTTTGGATGCCGGGTAGCCCAGAGAGTTCTTTGTTGGTGACATCCTTGCCCAATCCAGGTTTGCGAAATTGATGGGCAGGAATGACGAGTTCCACGGGTTTGTCAGTGGGGGTGGAACTGTCCCCCTGGAACCGAGTGACGCGAAAGCGAGCTTCGGGCAGGTTATGGATTTTCCCTAGGTTGTGATCCAGTCGTTCCACTTCCATCCAGCCACCGTCTGGGGTGACCATGCGCCAAGAGACCAGATTGTCCAATGTGGTGCCCCAAAGAACCGCCTTTTTCCCGCCAGCGTTCATGGCGATGTTGCCGCCAATGGTGGAGGCGTGTTTGGAGGTTGGATCCACGGCAAAGATCAATCCGGCTGCCGTGGCGGCCTCTTCCACCCGTGCCGTGACAGCTCCAGCTCCAACCCGGATGGTTGCAACCGGTTTACTTAATCCCGGTAAGATGCGTTGCTCCATCGGTTGGATAAAGTCGAGTTTTTCCGTATTGATGATCACGGTATCAGGATTTAACGGGACGCCAGAGCCGGTATAGCCGGTTCCCCCACCACGAGGGATTACCGGGAGGCCTAGTTCCCCGCATACCGTCACGAGGGCGGCCACTTCGGATTCGTGATCCGGTTTTAAAACCATGGCGGGGCACTCCACCCGCCAGTCTGTGGCATCGGTGATGTGAGCGACTCGCGCCATGGGAGTGAAATCGATGTTGTCCGGTCGGGTAACGCGGGCAAAGGCGTGACGGGCCTGACGTCGCAGGGCCTCCCGTTGGGGAAACCAAGCGGCAAACCGGGCGACGGCTTCGCGGAGTTTTTCCACCAGTCTAAACACCAGAGGATTGCCTTTGGCTCGATCCACGATCAGTTGGATGCGCCGGGTCATGGTATCTAGGAGGGCGTCAAGCCGTTTGGGATGGTTTAATAGGTCGTCTTGCAAAAAGGGGTTGCGGGAGACGATCCACAAGTCACCGAGAATCTCGAACAGCATGCGAGCCGAACGACCGGTTTTGCGTTTGCTACGTAAGGTTTCCAGTGCATCCCACATCTCCAAACCTAGAAACCGGATCACGATTTCCCGGTCGGAGAAAGAGGTATAATTATAGGGGATTTCACGAATTTTAACGGGGTGATTCACGGTTGGTCCATCCTTGGAGAGGCGTTGGCTGTCAATTCGTTTTTCAAGTTGGATTCTAGCTATAGTTTGTCAGATTCAAAAAGGTTGCGCTAGGATGGAATGATGTGTAAAAATAATTTTTGTGTAAAAATAATTTTTTTGAAAATGGTTGCAGAGTTCGTGTCTCACCTCTATTAAGAAATCCCCCTATGACCACCCAGCTTCCCATCTCTTTCACTCTACCGCCCAGCGGCTATACCGAATGGTTGGCCGAGTTGAAAACTCGCATCCACTCAGCCCAGCAACGTGCTGCGTTGGCGGTCAACCGTGAGTTGATTTTGCTGTATTGGCAAATCGGACGTGACATCCTTGACCGTCAAGCGCGGGAGGGGTGGGGGACAAAGGTGATTGAACGATTGGCGCATGATCTGCGCACGGATTTTCCTGACATGAAAGGCTTTTCATCGCGTAACTTGAAGTACATGCGTACCTTTGCTGAGGCATGGCCAGAATCTGAATTTGTGCAGCAGGCTGCTGCACAATTACCCTGGTTTCACCTTTGTACTTTGATCGACAAATTAAAAACCCGCGAGGAACGGAATTGGTATCTGGCTAAGGCTGTTGAACATAACTGGTCACGCAACATTCTGGTGATGCAAATCGAAATTAATGCCCGTGGGCGTTCTGGTCAAGCGATGAGCAATTTCGATCTGCGTCTGCCCAAGCCACAATCTGATCTGGCGCGAGAATCCCTAAAAGATCCTTATCGCTTTGATTTTCTTGATTTGACCGATGAGTCTCAGGAACGTGAGATTGAATCGGCCTTGGTGCAACACATCACACGCTTTCTGCTTGAGTTGGGCGAGGGATTTGCGTTCGTCGGGCGGCAGGTGCATTTGGAAGTGGGTGATGAAGATTTTTTTATCGATCTATTGTTCTATCATCTCAAGTTGCATTGCTATGTGGTGATCGAATTGAAGGCGGAAAAGTTCAAGCCAGATCATTTGGGGCAATTGGGGTTTTATCTGACCGCCGTGGATACTCAAGTCAAAAGTGAACAGGACGCCTCCACCATCGGTTTGTTATTATGTAAGAGTAAAAACAAAGTGGTGGCTGAATACGCCTTGCGCGATAATACTAAACCTATTGGTATCGCTGAATATAGATTAATAGCCGCTTTGCCAGAAGAACTGCAAACGAGCTTGCCGAGCATTGAGCAAATCGAACAGGAGTTATCGAAGAACGCAGACAATGGACTGGAGGATGAGTGCGACCGCATTCCCCTACCTTAAAAAAATGGTGGAGGTGTCTGGGGAGGCGGTTCACCGTTTCCCCCAGGAAAGTTGAGTGTCTCGCTTTAAGTGGAAGGCCGCATCAATCAACAGGAAATTATTGTCTAAAGATCACGACTCCTTCCACTTGATGCTGCAACCCATGGTGGTATTTTGAATTGTGGCCACGGGGCGGCCTTCCAGCAACGCCAGAATGGCCTCTTTCATCTCCTGTTTGCGCACGGCCACTGGGTTGCGGGGGCTGTCATCCAGACGACCGCGATAACGCAGTTTGCGTTCGGCGTCGTAAACAAAAAAATCTGGGGTGCAGACGGCTCCATAATCTTTGGCAATCTGCTGGGTAGCATCGTAGAGATAGGCGAAGGGATAGGATTTTTTCTTAGCCCGCAGTTTCATGTTGTCGAAACTGTCTTCCGGGTAGTTGGTGGGGTCGTTGCTGCTTATGGCCACAAATTGGACATTTTGTGGCATCAATGCCTGAGTCAGGGCGATTAGGCGATCTTCGATGGCCAATACATAGGGGCAATGGTTGCAAATGAACATGACCACCAGTACCGGATTTTTTTGATATTCGCCCAGTGTGTGAATTTTGCCATCTACGCCGGGCAGGCTGAAATCAGGTGCCAAAGAACCCAGTTCACCAGGGGGCGAGTGCAGCAGAACCATGAATGTTTCTCCTAAATTAGTGTCAGTAATATGTAGAAATTCTTATGCAAAATTTATGCAATTTCAGCAGGAAATGCCAAAACCGCAGAGAGATCTTTGCCATTCATGGCGAGCATGGCCAGTCGGTCCACCCCCAGGGCCGCCCCGGCGCACGGGGGAAGGCCAGCCTGTAAAGCCGCTAAAAAATGGCGGTCTATCGGGATCATCGCCTTGCCTTCTTGCAGAAATTTTTGGTTGACCCGATTAAAACGGTCTTCCTGTTCTTGGGCAACGGTGAGTTCCTGATAGCCATTGACTAGTTCCACCCCATCTGCGTACAACTCAAAGCGCAATGCCGTGGCCGGTGGACCGGGATCAATCCTGGCCATGGCTGCGCGTTCGACTGGGAAATGGGTCAGGAGTACCAACGCGCCCGTGGCCTTGAATGCCGGTTCCACCCGTTGCGACAAGAGTAGATCCAACAGCCCAAAGCGATCTAAGTCTGGTGGCGGTGGACTGGGAAGTGCTTGAATTAATGTCTCGTCCTTTGCGGTAAAAGGATCGACTCCGGCATACTTTAAGAACGCCTGTTGAAAGGTGTATTCGTAAACCGGTTTCGGGCCAAGTATGGATTTTACCAACAATATGGTCTCGTCCATCAGTTCGCGCCAACTCCATCCTGGCCGATACCACTCCAGCATGGTGAATTCCGGGTTGTGCAATGGACCGGACTCTTCATGGCGAAAGGCGCGGGCAATTTGATAAATGGATCCATAACCCGCAGCCAGCAGACGTTTCATCGCGGTTTCTGGTGAGGTGGAGAGATATCCGCCGCCGCACGCCATGGGTTGAATGGTCTCGTCTGGAACAGCGGTTCGGCTCAATAAGGGAGTTTCCACCTCCAGGACATCGCGTTCGGTAAAAAACTCCCGAATCTGGCGTAACGTCTTGGCGCGAACACTCAAGCCTTGCAGAGTGGCTACGGGTCGCCAGGAATCCATGTCAATCCTTGGCCCGTTCCACGTATTGTCCGGTACGGGTATCCACGCGGATGCGTTCGCCTTCGTTGATGAATAGCGGGACTTTAACCTCCGCGCCTGTTTCTAAGGTGGCGGGTTTGGATGCACCAGAGACCGTGTCTCCCTTGATGCCTGGATCACATTTGGTGATGAGCAGGTTTACGAATGGGGGGGCTGCAACGGCAATGGCACGGTTGTTCCATAGCGTGACCATATAGGTATCTTGCTCTTTTAGCCAAAAACGGGTCTCTCCGACCTGTTTTGCATCTAGAACGGATTGTTCATAGTTTTCCGGGTCCATAAAGTGCATAAACTCGCCATCGTTATAAAGAAACTGCATATCTTTATCGACGACGTCGGCTTTGATCACGGATTCGCTGGACTTGAAGGTTCGTTCAATGACGCGACCATCGACGAGATTTTTGATCTTGATTTTGGTAAAGGCTTGTCCCTTGCCGGGCTTGATAAACTGGGCGTCTACAATGATCCAGGGTAAATCATCAATTTCCACTCGGACGCCTTGACGCAGTTGGTTATGGTTCAGCATGTCACTCATTTTGAAAGGTCTCTTTTGACAATCGGTTTATGGATAGGTTCAACGATGATACCCACTTTTCAGTATACCTCAAATATTCCCAAAGATCACCCTGTTGTGAACGATTTGGTCGAACGATTGTTGAATTTATCCCCAGATGCCATGGAAGCGGCTCGTCGTTTTCCCATGCGTGTGCCTGTAGCGTTTGCCAAGCGGATCCCATGGTTGCAAGAAGGGCCATTGTCTCGCGAGTTCCTGCCCTCGAGTGAGGAGTTGTTGGATACTCCTGGCTATTCGTCTGACCCTTTGGATGAAAAGAGAGCTGAAGTGGTTCCAGGCCTGATCGGCAAATATCAGGGACGTGTTTTGTTGCAAGTCACGACCCGTTGCGCCATCCATTGTCGGTACTGTTTCCGGCGTCATCGGCTAGATAGAAAAGTTCCAGGAAAATTGCGGGAGTGGACCCCTGCTTTGGCTTTCATTGCTGGTGATTCTTCTATTCGGGAGGTGATTTTTTCTGGGGGAGACCCCTTGACCTTGACGGATCGACGACTGTCTTTCTTGGCTCAACGTGTGGCCGCCATTCCTCATGTGCGTCGCTTGCGGATTCATACCCGAATGCCGGTAGTGACCCCGGAGCGGATTACGCCTTCTTTGATAAATTGGTTGAATGCCTTACCTCTGACATCGATCTTGGTGATTCACGTCAACCATGCCGATGAACTGGATGCGTCGGCATTGGCGGCTTTGGGTCGATTGGTGGAGGCTGGCATTCCTTTGTTGAATCAATCGGTTTTGCTTAAAGGGGTCAATGATGACCCAGAGGTCATGGTTGCGTTATGCGAGGCTTTGGTCAATGCCAAGGTGATGCCCTATTATCTGCATATGCTGGATCCAGTGGCAGGTTCTGGCCATTTTCATGTGGCAGAAGAGGAGGCTTTAGTGGTCATGGAGGTTTTGCGCTTGCGTCTTCCTGGTTACGCCGTTCCTCGTTTGGTTCGGGAAGTGCCGGGGGAAGGGAGCAAGCGGGTGTTATGAATGGGTGTCGATCAAGTGTTGGATCTGGATTTTTATTTCCAATAATTCACGAATGGTGAGATCCAGTTTTTTCTGCAGGGTATTTAGGTAAAGGGATGTGTTGGGATCGATTGGTCCCTTCGTCTCTTTTGGATCGCTTGTGGCCACCATTTCGCCTTGACCGGTCTCCAGCCAAATTGGATTGATGTTGCACGCCATGGCGACCAGAACGGTGTTGCGCGAGGTTCTGAATTGGCCGTTCTCCATCTTGTGAATGGCGGCCTGACTGACGCCAACTTTTTCGGCCAGTGCTTTTTGGGTCAGCATGGCGTATCGTCGGGCAGACATAAAGCGAGCGGCGATCTCTGCGTTTTGATTGCGATCTGATTTGGTTGTCATAGATTGGTCCGTAACGGGTTGTTTATGGATTTTTTTGTGATGTTCGCACAAACAACTTGCTAAATCAATAAAAATTGAATAAAATGATGCTAGGTAATTTATTGATGCCTTTGGCCACAATCCTTTCTATAGAAATAAAGAATGATGCAAAAATCCACAAACCCTGTTAGCGTGCGGTTAAGATCTATTCGTAAGTTCTTGGATTTAACACAAAAGACCTTATCTGAAAGGATGGGTCTTAGTCGTGCATATATTGCGGATGTTGAGGCGGGACGAAAAGATCCGTCCAGGAATTTTCTTGTCCGGTTGACAGAAAATATCAATGTCTCTGGGGATTGGTTGCTATCTGGCGTTGGCAGTATGTTTTTGGAAGGGGCAAAGCGGACGATCCGGGATCGTTTGGTGGAAGTTTTGGACTCCACGGGACGAGATGTGGAGGATTGGATGGTCTCGATGGGGATGGATTCTCGGATCTTTCTTGGTGTGGAGGAGGAGGTCACGGGTTCTCAAGAAGCCATGATTCGCCGGGTTGAACATGTGGAAGGGTTGCGACGTGACTGGTTGCTGAATGGGCAGGGGACGCCGTTTTCTGGTGGACGATATTGGAGTGATGTGGAGGCCTGTGAGCGTTTGGCTTTGGTGTTGGCCGGGGAGGGTGGATGGCATGTTTATTTGGTGACGGATCGTACCCTGTTTTGTGTGGTCATGATTGCACCAGCCTGGGCAGAGTCGGAAGAGAGTGGACAGTATGAGTATACGGTCATGGAGGTCGTTGGTGGCGCGGTTGGTCGTCAAACTTTGACCTATGTGCGTCAGCTTTTTGGGAAGTATGCCTTGTATGTCGTCGTGGTTGAAACCGAAAACTTGATACGTCTGGTGGACGGTTGGATGGGGAGTTGTGAACTTCTCGGACGGGGTAAGGTGGTCGGTGTTCTGGATGGGGCCGTCAAGATTGAACGCATTACTCAGGTGGATGAGTATATTCAGGAGTCGGGGCAGAGGATCGCGCCAGAGGTACTGGAGAGAGCTTGTGTTCTGGCCGCCGAAGATCCTCATTCCGGTCGCTTGCTCTACTGGCTCTCCGATTGGCTCGTGAAGGCCAGCCCAGATGATCGGGTCTATCTGGACGGATTGCTGAAGAGAAATTGTGAAGGGTTTGGTGAGGTTGGGAGGGGGGTGGTGGGGTGAGGGGCTTGACATGTATTGAGGTTCTGTTATTTTGAAGCAATTCAGTATATATTTTGTGCGCAAATAGGGTGAAATATGATCGACTTAGATGAAAAAGTTGAAATTGTTGGGCTGGATTATACTCATGGTCATGGATGGGATAATTATCCATTGGATTCGGTTTTTGTGCGTTCGGAACAGCGTACAGTTATTGAAGTGGTGCGTCGGATTAATCTGGGTAGATATGATTTAAATCCTGACTTTCAGCGTGATTTTGTGTGGCCCATTGAAAAACAATCGCGACTGATTGAATCTTGTCTCATGCGTCTTCCTTTGCCGGTGTTCTATGTGGCGGAAGCCAAAGATGGTCGAATTATCGTGGTGGATGGTCTTCAGCGTTTGAATACCATGAAGAGATTTCTTGCTAATGAATTTGCGCTTGATTTGCCAAATGCCGATGTTAGTAAAAGTCGTAAAGATTATCCTTTGAATGGTAAATTATTTAGAGAATTGGAATTTTTTTTGCAAGAGCGTATTGAAGATACGCAGTTAATTCTTTATATTATTGATGTGAATGCCCCAGAAAGAGCAAAGTTAGATATCTTTGAACGAGTCAATGGCGGTGTGCCATTGACTCGTCAGCAAATGCGTAACTGTCTTTATAATGGACCAGCAACGCGATGGTTAAAAGAAACAGCAGAATTGGATTCCTTTAAAAATATTATTGGGAATGCTTTAAATGTCAAAAATATGCAAGATAGAGAAGTAATTAATCGTTTTTGTGGGTTCAAGCTTATTGGTCTTGATTCGTATGATAAATGCGAAGGAAATGTTGATCTCTTTATGGCAAAAACATTGGAATATATGAATCAATTGTCTTCTGCAGAACTGGATGACTTGAGGAAATCGTTTGATGACTCAATGAATAACAATATGATGCTATTTGGAAAGCATGCCTTTAGGAAATCAATTAGAGATCTGACAGGCTACCGGACAGTTTTGAATATTTCGTTGTTTGATGTTTGTGCAGTGGTTTTGTCCGAAATTAGTACGGAGTTGGTGAAAGGGCATGCCGAAGCCATCAAGAACTCTTTTGCTGATTTATTATTACATCACGATTTTTTAAAAACAATTACTAGCGCGACCACGAATAAGAAAAATGTGCGAGATAAGTTTGAAATGATGCGGAAATCTTTGCAGGATGCGATACCATGTTGACACATATCCACCTAACCGCATTCAAGTGTTTTGAAGCACTTTCCTTGCCTCTAGCACCTCTGACGCTTTTGACTGGTTTCAATGCTGGCGGAAAGTCTACCGCATTACAGGGAGTGTTGTTGCCTACACAGGGTATGCGTTCCAGCAACCGGACAGCTTCACTTTCTTTAAACGGACCTTTGGTGCAGTTGGGTACTCCTGAAGATGTCTTGCGTGCTGGTCATCGGGATATGGGTTTATCCGTGGAAGACGAGGCCTGTCGCATTCGTTGGACCTGTAAGTCGGGAAGTCGTCAAAATAGTTCCAGTATGCAGATTACCCTGGTGACTATTCATGAAAAAGGTGTCATGCATGAATATAATAAACCTGATTTTTTGGATTTTTTGTTACCAGAATCCGTAGCGAAAATCCATCCTAGTGCGTGGAATTTGGTGAATACACTCAAAGAAACGGTTTTTATTGGTGCGATTCGGTCTGGCATCAAGGATGTATTTCCTTTTCCTGATGAAACAGAGGTCATTCATGCCGATGTGGGAGTGGAGGGTCAGTTTGCAGCGTGGTGGTTTGAGCGATTTAGTGACGATCTTGTAGATGAGGGGCGTCTGCATCCTAAGGAGCGGGCACCAACATTGCGTCGGCAATTCAATGCTTGGGCCAGTGAACTTTTTTCCAATGCACAGGCCAATGTGGTTCCTGTATCTGGGGTTGCCCTTACGCAATTGCAAATGCGCATCAGCGAAAATGGTGTTTGGCGGCGTCCAGCCAATATCGGTTACGGGTTGACCTACGCTTTCCCGATCATTGTCGCAGGATTGTTGGCGAAACCGGGCCAGATTCTGGTTATTGATAGCCCTGAAGCCCATCTGCATCCCCTGGGACAATCGCGCATGGGGAATTTTCTGGCAACATTGGCTGCATCAGGGGTTCAGGTGTTGGTGGAAACGCATAGTGACCATATTCTGAATGGTGTGTGTATTGCCGTGAAAAATGGACAGGTCAGGCCGGATGATGTGGCTTTACATTTTTTTCAACAATCACAGAATAGTGATTCTTCGATCCCTCCCGTGATTTCGCCCATGGTTGATCGTCATGGAACTTTGAGCGAATGGCCAGCTGGCTTTTTTGATCAAGCGGAAAAAGACCTTGCCCATCTTTCAGGGTGGGGTTGATGCGCCATGGAGTGGCTTATTAACGATTTGTCTCTTCAAGGCCAATTTAGTGATGCGAACACCTTGATGGACTCATTTGGTAATTTGATGAAATTGCGAATTAAACACCAGTTATTGCGTGATCACCTTTTTTGCTCAAGAAACCTGACCTCTCGGCCTACTGTGGGTGATGATTCTCTTTATCATGTGGTGTCAGATTTTTCTGATCGCTATCAGGCTAAATTTTTGTTGCAATGGATCGTCAAATTTGGACCTTTCTGGGATGATTTGTCCGAACCCCAGCAGGATGATTATTTCGAATATCAGAACATTGATGTCACGCAGCAGGGGTTGGGAGAGATCGCACGTCGTCGTTTGGTGGCAATCGATGCCCACTCATTCAGTTTTTCTGGAGGTCCGATTCCATTTACCCACTCTCCACTTTGTGTTCAACATGGGTTATCAGAAGATCCTCTTGGCACGATATCGGTTCCAAATGTCTGGCAATGGCAGGAGTTGGAGCAGCAATTGGTTGCGGCAACGCCACCGCCGAAAAGTTGGGGGGAGTTGCTGCAACGCTCTAGACAAAAATTTTCTCATCTTATTATCGCAGATACCATAGAATCACAGTTACAGCCTACCCCTTTTTCCGCTTATGGGGCGGAGCGTGTTGCTATATTATTGACTATACTCAATGATATTTGCCAGGAGAGCCTGTTGGAAAGTGGTGAGTTAACGCCGCGTGGGCGCGACTTGTTGAATGATTTTTTTGTTGGAAGAAAGGCACTGTTTACAGACGAATCTGAAAGCAATATTCGAGAATTTAGAGATGAGATGACCTTTGCGGATCCATCAGATGTTCAGGCCTCTCGTATTTTTTGTCCTTGGCACGGAAAAATCAAACCAAGCCAATTGCGAATTCATTTTCAGTGGCCCCGGCCATCTGGGCAACGTCAGATCAAGGTGGTCTATGTTGGGCCAAAAAAAACCAAGCATTGATGGTTCTTGAATTCATTCCCCCATCACGCTTGCCGCCACAGCCAGTTCCAAAGCACGCAGCCCATCTTCCAGCGTCACCCGTGGCGGACGATTCTCCTGGATGGCGGTGATGAAGTCGGTCAGTTGCAACAGCAACAGGTTTGGAATGACACGAGGCCAACGGGGTTGTTGCAAGATCCAACGTCCCAACCGCTCCCGGAATCCCGTCGGGGGAGGGGGGCCGAGTAGGGTGGCGTAATCCAGACAACCCTTGGTATGATGAATGGTCAATTGATCTGGGTAACGCCGGTCACAAAAGGTTCCAGCCTCCATCAACACCGTTACCATGTCTGGATAGGTGATTAAAACCGAACTGAAATCAGGACACTCCAAAAACGGTCGCGTTTTTCTGGAGACGGCCTGAACCTGAATGGGTTGACCAAAAAACCAGTTCATCACGTCCAACCAGTGAATCCCCTGATTGATCAAAACCGCACTCCCCTGGCGTCGCCATCCCGAACCTTTTTGGTAATAGGCCTCATTCCGGTTCCATAGGAGGGAGAGTTTGACCGATTTGGGGGATTCAGGGTCTAATTGCGCTAAAGCGGTCTTCATCTCTTGCAAGAGTGGATTGAAACGAAACTGGGAAATGATCCCCAAAGTCAAGCCAGATCCCCGCGCCTTGGTGACCAACTCCCTGGCCGCTTGTGGATCACTGTCCAAGGGTTTTTCAATCAGCAGATGTTTGCCGAAAGCCATGCCTTGTATCGCCAGTGCCGCATGTCGTGCTGGTTCGGTCAGAATCAACAGGGCATCCACATCGGGGTTGTTAAGAACCTCTTCTAGGTGCAGACAGGGTTTGGCAATGCCATGTTTGTGGGCAAAAGCCTGGGTTCGTTCTGGATTGCGTCCCCAGGCCGTGATGAGTTGCGCATTGGGCATTCCTCGCAAAAGAGAGGCATAAGTTTCGGCCATTCCAGAAATTCCTAAAATGGCAAAGCGAAGGATGCGGTCCTTTTTTAACACCATCTTTGGCCCCTTCATCTAAAGAGTCGATGACTCTTTGAGTATCCGTTACTTTTGGCCGGTGTCAATGCTGGTCAAAGGGTGTTGTTTGGGATATTTTATTAGAGAGGGTTGATAAAATTTTTTCTGTGAGGATGTGCAGCCATGGAATCGGCATTTTTTAGGGTTTTGGGGATCGTGCTTTTGTTACTCTTGACCCCTTCCTGTTCCAAGGAGAAAGGAGAGGTCAAGGGGGGGCCGGGAGGACAGCCCGTTCCGGTTGTTACGGCCTTGGTGCAACAGAAAAATGTCCCTTTGATCATCCATGCGATGGGAAACGCAGAGAGTTGCCTTGCTGTGGCGGTAAAATCTCGCGTGGATGGCGAGATTCTGCGGGCAGCCATTCTGGATGGCCAGGAGGTGCAAAAGGGAGACCTTCTATTTGACTTGGATGACCGCCCCTTTCAATATCGTCTGAAACAGTTGAAGGCCAACCTGGACCGGGATCTCGCTTTGCTGGAAAACGCCCGCGCCAAGGAGAAACGTCAGGATGTTTTAAGCAAGCAAAATTTCGCCTCGGAAGAGACCCTGGTCTCTTTAGTGACGGCCCGTCAGGCGGCTGAGGCTACGGTGGCTGCAGACCGTGCCGCCTTGGCGGATGGAGAGTTGCAACTTGCTTTTACCCACATTCTCGCGCCCATCACCGGTATGGTCGGTCGTATTCTCATTCATCCAGGCAACCTGATCAAAGCCAACGATGCCAACCCTTTGGTGAGCATCAACCAGATGGACCCCATGTGCATCCGTTTTACTGTGGCTGAATCCCATTTGCATGCCATTCGAGAGAATCATGCCAAGGCCCCGCTGACCTTGGAACTGTTTCCCAATCGGGAGACTAGTCAACCGCTTCCAGCCACACTGCTCTCTTTAGATAATGTTGTGGATCGGCAAACTGGAACCTTGAGTTTGAAAGCCGAAGCCGCCAATGCCAATCGTCGTTTGTGGCCGGGTCAGTTTGTCACCATTACTCTCAAATTGGCCGAACGCCCCGCTGCTCTGGTGATTCCCGCTCAGGCGGTCCAGACCGGGGTGAATGGTCCTTTTGTTTATGTGGTGAAAGACGACAACGTTGTGGAAGCGCGTCCCGTGGTTCTCGAACAAGAGGGCAAAGAGGATACGGTGATCACCTCTGGGCTCACTGTGGGTGAGGTGGTGGTTACCGTCGGACAATGGCGTCTTAAGCCAGGGGCCAAGGTGGAAATCATCAAGGCAAAACAGCCATGAACATCACCGGTTTTTTTGTCTATCGTCCGGTTGCCACCGTATTGACCATGGCTGGATTGCTGTTTTTTGGGATGATTGGTTATCATCTGCTACCTGTTTCTGCCTTGCCTACCGTGGATTTTCCCTCTTTGCAGGTCACCGCTGCCTTAAGTGGCGCATCCCCGGAAACCATGGCCAACTCCGTGGCTCTCCCATTGGAAAAGGCTTTTTCCACCATCGCCGGGGTGGAATCGATGACCTCAACCAGTGGTCTTGGCACCACCCAGATCTCCTTGCAATTTGCCCTGGATCGGGACATCGATGCCGCTGCCCAGGATGTTCAGTCCGCCATCTCTTCGGCTCAGCGATGGTTGCCTGCCAACATGACCAATCCGCCATCTTACCGTAAGGTCAATCCAGCTGACCTGCCTGTTTTCTACTTGGCATTGACCTCAGAGGTGCTTCCTCTCACCGACATCTCCGAATTTGCCGATACCACCCTTTCGCAACGCATCTCTACCCTGCCTGGAGTAGCCCAGGTGAGTATTTATGGCCGTCAAAGCCCATCGGTGCGGGTGAAGGTCAATCCTCATGCCCTGGCTGTAAACGGTCTCTCTTTGGAAGACGTGGAAGCGGCCATCCAGCAGAACAATCCCAATCTGCCAACCGGTTACCTGCTTAGTCCCAATCGTTTGCTCTCTTTGGAGACTCCGAATCGTCTTCCTTCAGCCAAAAGCTATCGCTCCATTGTGGTTGCGCAAAAAAATGGTATGCCCTTGCACCTGGAAGAGATTGCCCGTGTGGTGGATGGCCCGGAAAACAATTTGGTGGCCGCTTGGTTTAATGGCAAACGGGGTGTGGTCTTGGCGGTTCAGCGGCAACCCGGCTCCAACACCATTGCCGTGGCCGATGCGGTTCGCGATTTGATGCCCAAGATGATTCAGTTGCTTCCAGCGGCCACCGCGCTGGAGGTGCTTTATGATCGTTCCCAGTCCATCCGCGAGTCGGTGAGGGATGTGCAGATCACCTTGATTTTCTCCATCGTCTTGGTGGTGTTGGTGATTTATCTCTTTTTGGGCAATGCCTCGGCTACGCTCATTCCCAGCTTGGCCTTGCCCATCTCCTTGATCGGGATTTTTCCGCTGATGCTCTATCTGGGTATGAGTATCAATATCATCTCCCTGATGGCGATCACTCTGTCGGTCGGTTTTGTGGTGGATGACGCCATTGTCATGTTGGAGAACATCTCTCGTCACATGGAGGCGGGTGACTCCCCCTGGCAAGCCACCCTGAAGGGGGGGCGTCAGATCGCCTTTACCATCATCTCCATGACTATCTCTCTGGCCGCAGTTTTTATTCCGGTATTGTTCATGGGCGGCATTTTGGGACGACTGTTGCACGAATTCGCCGTGGCCATCATGGCGTCGGTGATTCTTTCTGGGGTGGTTTCGCTCTCGCTGACCCCCATGCTCTGTTCTCGCATACTCAAACCCCACACCCCAAGTCAAGCCAATTTCATCGTTCGCGGCAGTGACGCCCTTTTTCTTGCCTTGCGTCGGGGCTATGCCCGTTCATTGGATTGGACCTTGCGTCATCGCCGTTTGGTTCTTGTCCTTTTTTTGCTCATG
>JADFYY010000259.1 GCA_015232825.1 Magnetococcales bacterium | reverse complement strand
CTTTTTTTCTGATTGTTTTTATTGTTTTTATTTCAGAAATTATGGTTATGGTGGCTCTTGATTATATAAGTATTGAGTCGCACATTATTGGAATAGCGATTGATGCCTCCTTAGTTGGTATAATTCTAAGCGTTTTGATCTATTTTCTCCTCTATCGCAATATGAGAAATCAAATCAATGAAACAAACAAAGCTCATCAAGAAAAAGAGTTAGCCTTACACGCCACCAAGACAAAATCACAATTTTTGGCCAACATGAGCCATGAAATCCGCAGTCCCATGAATGCCATCATGGGTATGACCGATTTGGTTTTAGCCACAAACCTTACGGAAGAACAAAAACAATATTTAACCATTGTTCAGCAATCCACCGAATCGCTTTTGGCCCTCATTAACGACATCCTTGATCTATCCAAGATCGAGGCGGATCAATTGCAATTAGAAACAACACCATTTGACCTCATGGAAGTGCTGGAAAATGTCTGTGACACCTTGGCTGTACGCGCCCATTCGAACAATTTGGATTTGATATTAGACCTAGACCTTGCGGTCCCCACTCTATTGATTGGTGACCCTTTGCGACTGCGGCAGATTCTGATTAATTTAATCAACAATGCCATCAAATTTACCAAAAATGGCGAAGTATTGATTCATGTCAGACTGGCTGACATCAAACCGTCCGAGGGAAACAATCCGCTTCAGGTTCCATTGCATTTCACGGTATCCGATACTGGCATCGGCATTCCTGCAGACAAAATTGAGGCCATCTTTGGGAAGTTTACCCAAACAGACGCATCCATTGCCCGACGTTATGGCGGCACAGGTCTGGGTTTGAGCATCTCCAGACAACTGGCCCAAATGATGAACGGTCGGATGTGGGCTGAAAGCGCGGGTCTAGATCAAGGCAGTCAGTTTCATTTTACCGCATTTTGCGGTGTGCAACTGGAGATGGAAAAACAGACAACCATCACCAAAAATGCCATTTTCGACGGGGTTCGCGTTTTGGTGGCTGAGACCAATTGGCATGCCATGAACCTCCTCTCCCGCACCATTTCCCTGTGCGGGGCGGAAGTGGTTGCCGTCAAAACAGCCAAAGAGATGTTTGAAACCTGGACGGCCTTCCAGGAGGGCGGAAAACCCTTTGATGTGGCGATTGTGGATTGCCATCTGCCAGATTTTTCTCAAATCCCCCACGAAACCATTGCCAACAGTATGGGTAAAAATGGCAAACAGATCATCGTCATGTTGCGTACTGGATTCAGACGGTACAACATGCGCGGTTGCAAAAATTACCATGAAGTTGCCACTGGGCTGTTAAAACCCATCAAACAGCGTGACTTGTTGCGTGCCATCAACCAAGTTCTTGGTCGCCATGAACCCGCCGCCTTTGAAAAGCAGATCAACAATCAACCAGAGAGTCCTATCAAAAAAACGGTATTGACCATCCTTCTTGTGGAGGATCAACCCAACAGTCAAATCACGATCAAGACCATTCTCGACAAGGACGGACATTTCGTCACCACAGCGGATAATGGGCTGCATGGGTTGCAATTGTTGGAAAAAGGCGAGTTTGACCTGATCATTGCCGACATTCAGATGCCAGAAATGGATGGCAACCAGTTCACCCAAAAGATTCGTGGTGGTACTTTGAGTTATGTAGCACCAGATATTCCCATCATTGGGGTGAGTGCCAATGCTTTCAATGAAGACAGCGAACGGAGCCTATCGTCTGGGATGAACCATTTTCTACCAAAACCCCTGCGGGCCAATTCGTTGCTTACGTTGGTGCAAGATGTTGGAAAAATCACCATTGCTCGCAACATTGAACGGGCTGAAAAAAAGCGGGCTTTGGCGTCCACGGTATTGTCTGTGGAGGCAAAAACACCCCAGATGGCCGAAGAGCTGCGTTTGATGATCATCCAATTAAGCCAGGATGTGACCGGCTTGGAACAATATCTTGAAGGCAAAGATTATAAACAGGTGGAAGTGATGGCAAAAAACATTAAGGAGCATTCCGCTATTCTTGGTGCCAATCGGATTCGCAATGAGGCCATCCACATCATCCACGCCGTCCGGCGAAACGATTATAAAACTCTTGCAGAACATCAGGTGAATTTACGTCGTGAGTTTGAACAGATAATGTCGAGAAACGCCTCATTTTGAACCGCATTGGATTTTGTTGGACGATATTGGACGATTTCGGATAGAGTATTCTGGACTTGCCAACTTGCCAGGAGATTAAGCCATGTCACAGATGGTTGCTACGGGATTCACTGAGGAGCAGGCTGAAACCCAGGTTCAGGAGAAACCGAGCGTACTCATGTAACGCCATTGTCTGAGACTCAACAAAGGATTCTGGCGTTGCTCAACATCCCATCTTGGATTTATACGGATCTTGAATGGCATTCGTCAGAACCTGTTCTTGAAATGAGCGAACCGTGAGATATTAGACGATAAAAACAAGAAAAGCCAGCATTTAGCTGGCTTCTTGAGATGTCCTGAAATGTCTTGAAAAGGGG
>JADFYY010000258.1 GCA_015232825.1 Magnetococcales bacterium | reverse complement strand
GAACCGCCGCAAGCGTAGAAAAAGCGGTACGGTAGACCCCACCAATCCCAGGCTGGATGGACCAGTTGTCAGGCAGTGATGCAACAATTTGCGCAGGGCAGTGGTCTTGCCAGATCCTGGATCACCAAACAGGGCGGCATGTCGGCCTTGACCGTGGGTAAAGATCTCCTCCAACTTTACCTCGCCTTCGTTTTGATCCTGGCATACCTTGCCTGGACGCTCCTTGCGTTGGTCAAAATCGATCTGATTGGAACGTTGCGAGATGCGCAACGGGACATATACTTTGCTTAGTTCCATGCGCAAGTCCGCCCCGCCCGCGCCAATCAGGGAGACAGTGCCGAAGGTTTGCAATACCCAGGAGCAATAACTCGGGATTTCTGTTGATTTGGGTTCCTCCAATGGGGGAGGTGCCGCTATTTTGGAACCCTCTCTTAGCACCATGCCGGTTTGGGTGTCTCCTTCAAAATCTGGATCATAAATGAATTTTCCTGCCCCATCTCCCTTTAGATAATATTTCATGGGCCAAACCCGGATGCCACCCCCATGGTCCATCTCTCCCCAGGTATAACCAAAGGCGCGGGAGAGTCGTGGAGTTCCATAATGCTCCAACCCGAACAGGGAATGGGACTGAAAGTAACGACGAGATTCCCCCCCAGATATGCTGGTGGTTTCTGATCGTCCCTGGTGTATGTGGCCATGCAGGCAGGCGAGAAATTGATTGGGTGGATAGATCCTCTCCCGGAATATGGGCAGGGAGGTTGAGGAAAGCCATTCTGGCGGATGATGCATCAGCAGCAAGGCGTTGCGTCCTCGTAAACCATTCAGACTTCCCCCCAAGGCGAAAAACAGTTGTTGCTGGAAAAGTTCCAATTTACCCGCTTCAATATCGCCATAATGACGCCAGGAGGAGTTGAGTCCTACTACCGTCAAAGGTGGTCGGTCTGGCAAATCAAGGTGAAGTGAGAAGTCGCCGGGAAAATGGGAGAGAATGAATGACTTTGCTCGTCTTTCCCATGTAGGCAGGATGCTTTTTTCCAGCCATGCCTGATAGTTGGCAAAGAGAGGGGTGAAAAAGGAGGGATCTTCGTTTTCCCATAATTCCTGATTCAGTTCTTTGATATCCGGGTCGTCGTCACCCAGTGAAAAATTTTCCAGGATGCTTAACTTTGCGATATCCCACCTTTTGGTGGGTCGTACCAGATCATGATTGCCCGGAACGGGAATAATGATGGCATCGTCGAAAAGTTTTTTCAAAAAGTCATTAAATTGGTCGTACTGCTTTTTCTGGCCGCTATTGGTAATATCGCCAGTGATGAAAATCAGGTCTGGTGTCTTTCCCTGAGGAACCGATTCAAGCAGGCGTTCTGTGATGTGGTGCCAATACTCCTCCCCCCGGCACCCCATGTGGATATCGGACAGATGCAACCAGCGTAATGGTTCTCCCATGGTGATGGTACTCCAATATGAAACCAGATTAATTCATGATGATTTTATTATGGAAACAAGTCAGAGGCAACCCGGAAGCCTATTGTTTCCTGTCTGGTGTCGCACTTTATATAGGATCGAAATGCAGAGGCCAAGGCCTCCCCCTTATCGCTCCATGATCCACCGCGAATAACCATCCTATCCTCTCCGGGAACTGAATCTATTTGCCATTCCCAGACGTTACCTGCCAGATCACAATGCCCCAAGGGGCCATCTCCATCTGGATAAAGTCCCACCGGGGTTGGGGAGTTTACTTTCTTGTTAAAATTAGCCAATTCAGGGGTCGGTTTATTAGCACCCCAGGGATATTCCCCAGTGGAAGAAGTGGCGGCCTTTTGCCATAATTCTTCAGATGGCAGGCAAAGTGACAATTTTTTCTGGTCGCTCAACCACCGGCAATAGGCCATAGCCTCAAACCAGGAGACATAGACTACCGGGCGGGTGGGGTGCTGAAGCTGTTCATCCCAATCGTATGGACTCTTCCATTTTTCCGTCTTCTGCGTCGTCCAACCCGCCTGATCCCACCATTGACTTTCCTGATACCCTTCCTGTTCCACAAACTCCTGATACTCCTGCACTGTCACCAGAAATTTTCTCAAACGCCAACCTGTTCCAGGAACCTCAATGAAGTATTCCGGTTTGGCAAAATTCTCTTTGCTCAAACGCGGATCACCCCCCCGACCCAAGGCCTCGGCTGACTCGATGCGATTAGAGATTGATTTCCCTCTGGCCCCATCTATGGTAAATATGGCCGTGGCACGATTCAAAACCTGCTGGTAAATCTCATCAATCTCTTTAGGTGGCTTGTAATGATAGGCATTCATAGGTTGCAGCAAACGTCCCATGATCCCGGCAATACGGGCATCTTCCGTCAGATCGGGGTTTGGGCTGCGTAACTCCAGTACCCGTTTTAACAATTTGTCCACCCGTCGTTTTCCGCCCTCGTCGAACAATGTACCAGGAAAGAGTTCCACTGTCTCCCGCCATTGGGGATTGTCCAGTTGTTGCTTGAGAAGTGGCCAGAAGTCCTCCCCCTCCTGCTCTCCATCT
>JADFYY010000257.1 GCA_015232825.1 Magnetococcales bacterium | reverse complement strand
AAGGGTTTCTAGCCATTTCCCGTCTGGATTGGTATTCAGCTGACGCTTATCCCCATTGGGCAGGGTCTCAGTCCGATAAAGTGTCTTGCGCCCTAATGCGGAGGTAATGGAGGCGTTAGTGTCCGTGGTAGAGTTGATCTTGCTTAACTCCCAGAAGCCGCCCGCCGGGTTATCCTCTCGCACCAGACGACCCAGATTGTCGTAGCTCATGGTGGTCGCGAAATTGCGCGGGGTGCGGAAGGTGGTCATCAATCCTTCCGTTGTGTACTGCATGGCATGGGTTTCCGAGGCGGGGTTGGTCACCGAAGCCAAGTAACCGTTGGCATCTACGGTTAAGTTGGTACGTTGTCCGTCTGGGGCAACGATGGCCGTTGGAACCCTGCCTGTGCGCTCAATCTGGGTGATCTGACCATCGGCATCTTCCATCCCAATCAAATAACCATTCTTATCGTATTGAAACTGGAATAGAGGCTCCCTAGTCAGCGCGTGATAAGTTCCCAGGTGACGACCCTGCGGATTGAATAGATACAGACTCTGACCATCATCCGCCACAATGGTAATATCGTCGATCCCGTAACCCGGCAATGGATTGTGTACTCGATAGACAAATCCGCTCAGGCCGGTCACAAAGAACTCCCCGTCAGGTCGCACGGCGATAGTTGTTGGTCCATACAAATCCGCCAACCGTGCCGGTCCATTTTCTCGGCCATCCCCCCAGATCTCATTCCCTACCAAGGTGCGAATGATTTTGCTAGTATCTACATAACGCACTCGTCCAGTTTGATATTCGGTAATATATAAGTTACCTTTGACAATCTCCACATGGATAGGCCAGTTTAACCGTGCGGCATAAGCATTACTGCCATCGCCGCTGGATCCGGGTTGACCATTCCCGGCAACGTCAGAAACCAATCCCCATGGGGTAATCCGCCGAATGCGATGGTTGGCTGCGTCTGCCACATACAGAGTGCCATCACTGGCCAAAGTCACCCCATGAGGCAGATTGAACTGGGTATCTAACGCTGACATGGAGCCATTGTATCCTGGTGTACCCGTGCCAGCGATTGTGGTAATGATGCCATTGGTCGCCACCTTGCGGATGCGATGATTGTTTGTATCCGCGATATAGAGCGTGCCATCCTTAGCCACGGCGATGCCGGTTGGATAATGGAGAGTGGCATCCACCGCTGGGCCGTTGTCACCACTGAAACCGCTCCGACCATTCCCGGCCACGGTGGTGATGATGCCGGTTGGCGAAACTTTCCGAACGCGATGCCCCCAGTTGTCGGCAATGTAAATACTGCCATCTCCACCCACCGCAAGAGCTCGTGGTTGATTCATTGAAGCATGAATGGCTAGACCGCCATCCCCACTGAATCCCCTGACCCCATTGCCTGCGACCAGGGTGATCTTGCCATCTGGACTTAACTGAACCACCCTGCTGGCATCCGATTCCGTAATGATTAAATTGCCATTACCTGCTAGGGCAATGCTAAACGGCAATGCGAACTGTTTTTTTACACCAACTTCCTGGCCATCAACAACCTCCATGCCTTCCACAGACGAATAAACGGTATCCATTTGTCGAGGATCTGTAATCCGCTTACTCCCATTCCCTAACAATAGTTCTCTTGTGGTGGGATTGTAAAAATGATGGTTGGAGAGTGTCCATCCGCCAATTCCAAAAGATCTAGAATCTGTTGAATTACCTAAAACGATTTTTGAATTATTCCAGACTGATATATCTCTTGAAGTAATGCTCCTTGACATTCGCGAGTAAGGGTATTGTCCAAATTTTTGCTTTATTGTCGAGTTGTATGTCGCCCCACCATAAATACTTTTGTAGGTGTATCCAACCGCAACATTCATGGATATCGCACTTTTTATCGGACGCCCAAAAGCATCTTTTCCATCCCAAGCATAGACAAAATTCTGACTAGGTTCTGCAGGGAATGTCTTGACAAAAACACTCCCTGAACTTTCAGTGATATCATCTGAAAACAAATATTGAGAATCCTTGGCACTGACTACAACCTTGACACTCTTGACGCCGTTTGGAATCCGTTCTCCGGTCACGGGAATATTGATGGCTGACTGCCCCTTGTACCCAGGAGTCAGGTCAGTGCGATAATTCAGGGTAAACGGGGCATTGGTAACCGGAATCTGTTCACCAAGAAAGCCATTTTGCGGTTCAATGACCGAGCCACATTTTAGCTCTGGATCGTCCTCAACGATATTGTCTGGAACGCTTGGAGTAGGCAATTGCGGCTCTTCGGCCTCAGAAGAGTCCGGCAAATAAGGCCAGTTGGCATCAATAGGGGAAAAGTGCGGCAAAGGAATCCGCCAAAGCGTGGCCTGTGGCGCGTAGAGTTTGGCCAACTGCTGTAGTTCAGCTTGGGTGATCCCCAGTTCGGTCAACTCGTAATCGCTGGCCGCCACTCCATTTCCCTGGATATCCAGTTGCGCCATCCCTCCTTCAATGGAGAGTATCTCCACGATGCGGCCATTATCCATGGGAACCCAGGCCGCCAGAGTATAATCATAATAACCAACGGGAACCTCTTCCCCGACCG
>JADFYY010000256.1 GCA_015232825.1 Magnetococcales bacterium | reverse complement strand
GATCATATAAGCTGCAACCCACAAACTCCCAGAGAGAAACATGGCCCATGTGGCATCCCAGGAAACCAAAAACACCCGAATGATGGCCGCAGCCGTCAGCAACAAAAAGGCCCAAGTCATGATCACTGGCAGCACCAGAAGACGTCCAGTATGCATCAAGGAGATACGCGCCATGATCCCTTGAGTAAAGAGTCCCATGGCCCCAATGGTCAAGGCATGCAGCACCATGGAGTCGGAAAGAGTATCGTTAAGTCGCGCCCAGCCCCGCAGGAGCAACCCCATAACCAACCAAAGGTATCCCAAATGCAAGACCCACAGCAATGGGTTATGCAAGGTCTTGTCTCCATGCCAGCGGACAAGACGTATCCCCTGGACCACCCCGGCGGTCAGATAGATCCATCCTGCCGCAATATTTCCCGGCAGAAAAACATCGGCCAACACATACAAAGACATCGTGACCGCGCTAGAGATTTCCAACAATGGGGAGATGGCAAACTGTGCGGACTCGCCTCTGGCTCTCAAGTCGTCACGGGTGAACATGGGCATGATGTGGCCACCGGTCATGACCAGAAAAAAGAGGATGGCGTCTAGCCCCAACAGCAAACCGATGTGAGCAGTTTGACGAGTCCAAGCCATGGCCTCCAGATGGACCATTAAGTCACCGATGGCCATGATGCTCAACAAGATGGGAAAGATGCGATGGACTGGATTACCGGTAAACCACAAGGTGGGAGTCAAAAAAGACAAAAATCCAATGAAAAAGGCCATATCTGCCAAAGCAGGCAGCCAAGCAGGCAAACAGCAAGCCAAAATCGCCCCCACCCGACCCAACAGCCAAGCCAGAACCAATCCCTGGAGAGGACGGCCTGTCAATGGTGGGGTTTTGGACCAAACCGGGGTGGCGGTCAATAGAAACCCAGCCGCCGCCGCTGCTGTAAAGCCAAAGAGCATTTCATGGCCATGGTGCCACGCCAAGGGAAGCGGGGTCTCCAACCAACGGGCTCCAGTCATTAAAATCCAGAGCCAAGCGACCATAGCGACGACAGCCCAAACCCCGGCCAAGAAAAAAAAGATGCGAAATCCCTGGGCAAAGATCACCGGCACAAGATACATGGCCGATTTGTTGGCAGACATGCTGGAAAAAAGTTTCAAGGCTAACTTCCTAAAGTGGGCATTTTTTGCCTATTTTGCGGAATTCCCACTTCATGGCCGAACAAAATTTAAGCCATGCCACTGACGGAAAGCTGCTTCTGGGCCGCCGCCGACAAGGTCACACGGTAAGCCGAAGAACGCACTGGCATCATGGGGGTTTCGCCAAGATCCCCATTTTGCTTATCCCGAATTGGGGCCACGTTGGTACGGCCCTCTTTTTCCCGACTTTGTTGGTGCAATTGGGTTGCCGTTTGCACAGCACGTTGAATCAAAAAGCCAGCAGAGCTGATAAGGTCCATTTTTATGACTCCTTCCAAGTCAAGGAGAGTGTAATGAAAAACTTTCGACAATTTATTAATAAGCAACATTCGTGCCATCAAAAATGTCATTCAATATTGACATCGGGTTTGGATTGGTCTAAGAGAATAGCATGACAATGCATACTCCACTGTTACCATCCAAACCTATAAGGAAATTTGGCGATGACTCTATACCGTTTCTCACTCATAATTTGGTTGTTATTTATAGTTGGCGTCTCATCTGAAGCCATATCGGCAGAGGAAACAGAAAAAGCCTCACAACACGTGAAATATGCAACAACTTTGTTGGATAATAGTGCCGATCCGATCAACCAGAAGTTCAAGCAATTGATTGCCAAAAACGACATAGAACAGGTGCGAGCCTACATCGCCTCTGGCGTGAATCTCAACACGGCGGATGGCAAACGGGTCAGTCCGATTCACTATGCAGCTTTCGCGGGCAACCTAGAGATTCTGCGCATGATGATCCAGAAAGGGGCCAATATCCGGGCTGAGGTGTTTGGTGGGTGGTCCGCACTGCATTACGCAGCCTTCGGAGCCCATCCCGAAGCCTGCAACCTGCTAGTCGGCATGGGGATTCCCATTGATGTCACAGACATCGGTGGAGAGACCCCGCTCTTTTATGCCATTGAATCGGGCAGCCTGAAGACCACGCAATGGTTTATTGCCAATGGTGCCAATGTAACACACGCCAACAACAAGAAAGAAACGCCATTAAGTATAGCCTCTCAGGAGGTACTCCCAGATATCGTCGCACTCATCGAGGAGAGCATTCAGAAACGAGCTGAGAAAAAACAGGCAGATGGTCATGGTCAGGCTCAACACAAGCATTAAGTTCGACCTCCCCACAAAAATTGCTTGACAGCCATTTAGAATCCGTTATAATGGCTCGGATATACACCATTCCCTGGTAGCTCAGTCGGTAGAGCAGGTGGCTGTTAACCACCTTGTCCCTGGTTCGAGTCCGGGCCAGGGAGCCAAAAAAATCAAAAAGCACTTTGCCTCTGGCTAAGTGCTTTTTTTTTATTTACAACCACAACGCCCGGCAGCCTTCAGCGAGGATTAAAACCCTACTGTGGAAATGGTGTCGGATAATTTCGATTATGTGAAATTGTGAAAAAATTTAATGCGAATTTTGGATGTTTGTGTTGCTGCTTATGTGATA
>JADFYY010000255.1 GCA_015232825.1 Magnetococcales bacterium | reverse complement strand
GGAAGGAAGGTAAGATTTTTTAAATCACTGTTGGCCAAGCAGGTTAGACAACAAACATACTTAGAATTTTCCAATTGTTTTAAAGACGGTCAATGGCGTGAATTTTCCAACCGTTTCACAGCCGCCCAGGATGTACCCATGGATCTCGCGATTTCAGCCATGGATTGAGCCTTCCTTGCGCGACGCAACAGAATAGCCGCCTGTGTTTTGGCATCTGGGGCAACATACCGTGCGCCTATCACATTCATAGAAGGTTCCGGGATGGAATGGCCGTTATCTATCTTCCACCCTAGCATAGCAGTCAACACCTCTTCAGCGTTGCGTATTGCGTCTTTTTCAGTATCCCCCTCGGTGAAGGTATCATCCATGTCTGGAAATCTGACAAAAAAACCTTTTGGTTCTTGTGGTTCCAGGAGTATTGGGTACCGAATATCCATCATTTTAATTTGACTCACGATTGGCGTTTTCCGTTCATAAAAATAGGCTATATCAAATTTGATTTAGCTGCAATAGATTTTCTTGGCATTTTACATAATCGGAGATATGTTTTGAATTGCTCCAAACAGGAAAATTCCTATGGCTGGATAGATCGTATCCCATTCAACTGAACCAGTGCCAAATGCGAATGTTGGATTGAACTTAGCCGCGAATCAAATCCAATAAATCCTCTTCACTGAGGCGACCACTGATTTCAGCTCCTTCCAGCAAGTCGGACGCCAGATCGCGTTTGTGGCGATGCAGTTGCAGGATTTTTTGTTCGATGCTGTCGCGTACAATGAGTCGGTATACGGTGACAGGACGGTGCTGACCAATGCGATGGGCACGATCCGAAGCTTGATCTTCCACCGCTGGATTCCACCACGGATCCAAATGAATGACATAATCGGCGGCTGTCAGATTCAATCCAGTGCCTCCAGCTTTCAGGCTGATCAGGAATAGATCCCCATCGCCGTTTTGAAATGCAGTCACCCGTTTTTCCCGATCCTTGGCTGGTGTGCTGCCATCTAAATATTGATAGTGGATTTTTTTGGCATCTAGGGCCTTTTTTACCCGTTCTAGTTGACCGACAAATTGGCTAAAGACCAATGCCTTGTGATGATTGCAGATCAACTCATCAACCAATTCGAGAAAAGTGTCTAGTTTGGCCCCAGGCAAATGGGTTTCTGGGGTGATCAAGGCCGGGTGGCAACAGCACCGGCGTAACCGGGTGATCTCTGCCAAAATATGAATGCGGCGTTGTCCGCCTTCACCCGTTTCGAGTTGGGTCAAAGATTCTATTGCTTTGCGCCGCAACGCTTCATAAAAGGCCCGTTCCTCTTCAGGTAATTCAATTTCTAGGGTGAGTTCCGTGCGTGGCGGCAGTTCGGCCAATACGGCACTTTTGGTACGGCGCAAGATGAAAGGCCGAATCAACATCCGTAAAGTCTGTAGTGCGCCATCATTGCGGTTGCGCTCGATGGGACCGGCAAAGCGGCGTTGAAACGCATCCCTTGAGCCCAGCAAACCTGGATTGATGATGGCAAACTGACTCCATAACTCTTCCAGATAATTTTCGATGGGGGTGCCAGTCATGGCCAACCGGAAATTCGCCTGTAACCGTTGTACAGCCTTGAATCGTTGTGTGCCAGCATTTTTAATCGCCTGTGCCTCATCCAAAACCATCATCTGCCAGTTGATTTTTGCCAGTTGATCGATCTCCTGATGGAGCAGACCGTAACTGCATATCAACACTTCCATAGACCCTATCCCAGTAATCATCGCGGTTCGGTCTCCAGCCGATGAGAGGGAATGGACCCGTAAGGTCGGTGCGAAACGATCTATTTCTGCCTCCCAGTTGTGACAGACCGATGTGGGGGCGATCACCAGCATCGGTCCCAGTTTGCCTTGTTCCAGCAGGACGGCAATGGCTTGCACGGTTTTGCCCAATCCCATGTCATCGCTTAAACAGGCCCCAGCACCCCAAGAGGCCAAACGCGAAAGCCAGTTGAAACCATCTACCTGATAATCCCGCAATTCGGCTTGCAACGTGGATGGCAAGGTCGGTTGAAGCTCCCCAGAAGCCTTCAAGCGGGCGGAAAACTCTTTCCAGTGGCGATCCGTTTGGAGTGTTCCCGCCTCTTCCACCACATCACGCACGGCCAGAGAACCCAACAACGGCACACGACGTCCCTTGGAATCTGCTTCTGAGACCATGCGCAGCCGTTCCAACTGTTTTTGAAATTGTCGAGTTAGTGCCAGAAAACGTCCGTCAGCCAAGGGAATGAAACGACCCTTGGCACTCTCTAGGCGTTCAATTAGCTCTTGCATGTCGATGACTAGGTTCTCATCGACCTGCACGGTTCCTTCCAGATGAAACCAGTCACGGACTCGATTCAGCTTGAGGGAGAGTTGACTGCTAGATACCGATTTGCTGAGACGAAACCGTTCCCCCTCTGGCCATTCGATGCGGATGGGATGGGGGAGAGCTTGAAGTTCAAGTAGCAATTCTAAACTGGCTTCTAAGTCAGGGATCAACCATTCGTGGCCATTCTCGCCAAGACGGTTCAAGGTTGGACAGGTGGTCACAATCCGTGAGGCCTCACGTCGTTCTTTGACCAAATCTCGTTTGACCCGATGTTGCTGGCCTGCCAATAAATGCAGAACCGA
>JADFYY010000254.1 GCA_015232825.1 Magnetococcales bacterium | reverse complement strand
TGTATGACATCGTTTCTGTCCATTGCGGTGTCAACGATTTGACTAACCTAAAAGGCATCACTCCGTCGGCCTTGCAACGGGTGCAACGGTATGTCGAATATTACTATGGAATTTTGACCAATCCTTATTGAAAGTGGGTTGTCGCTACCAAGGCATGAAACGGTTGATGAAGCTCATCGGACGGGTGGCCCCGTTCATGTCGCTTCCCATGTGGTGAACCGCTACAGCCATGGTGTGAACCGATTGTGTCATGCTGGAGATGCTGTTGTTCATGGGAGCTAAAACACTCATTTTTTGATTGAGTTCGGTCATGGATTTGTCCATGCTCTTGATGCTGGTGTTGAGCGTGGCAACGTTTTGATTCATGCCAGAGATGTTACCGTTCATCGTGTTGATTGCGCCAGACATGGTTTCTATGTTTTCGGACATGTTCTGCATGTCCACAGACATGGTCTCCATGTTGTCACTGATGTACTCTAAATGGGTGCCCATGACCTCAATGTTGTTGGAAAGTGTGCCAATGTGATTGGACAGGCTACCCATATTCACCCCCATCTTGGGGTCAATGGAAGAAGCCATGGTGCGTATGTCTTGAGTGAGGCTGTAGATGAGAAAAAATCCATACATGGCCAAAATGATGAACGCAAACAGCGAAGGATAGACGATCAGTTCCCACCGTCTCGCGCTTTTGTCAAAACTCTTGGCAAATTCCGACAAAATCATCGCCGAACAAGATCCGCACTCCCGGTGCTTGCCTGCTGGTATGATGGGCGTATTGGGCGGGGAGCTTAGCGGATAGGTGTGCCGTGGCTCATTATCCTCATGATTCATGGGCCCGATGGTGTATCCTGGTGAAGTGGGGTTGTTCGGCATGCAATCAGATTCCTTTATGTGATGGCTGGATAGAGCGTTGTGGCAAGGTCTAGGAATTCCATCGAGGCCTTGCTGCCGGGTGATTGCTCGAATACAGCCCGTCCTTCGCTAAATGATCGGCGATAGGCGGTACGTTGACAGATGCGGGTTTTGAGAACTTTAACTCCCGCCAACGATTCCAATGCCACTTCGGTTTCGTCTGACTCCTTGAGCATCGGGTGAGTGTCGGCCCGATTAACAAAAAGAAAGATCTCCGGTCTTTTGGCTTTGTTGGCAGCCGTCTCTTTGACGATATCCAAGAAACGTGCCGTAGACCAGACATCTGCCTGACTCGGTGGCACTGGCGACAAAATTCTGTCCGCCTGGGCGATGGCTTGACGCATGGCCCATAGATTGGATGCCCCCACATCCACCAATGCCTCCCCTTTGTGATTCGCCATGATTCTGGCAGGGTCGCTTTCCGAACGAAAAACACGCAGGTGCGGCTCGATTCCTTCATCCTTGCGGACTTCAATGGCATCGCTCAAGGTGGCTTGTGGATCTAAGTCAAAGGTGATGACATCAATACCAGATCGGGCCAGCCAGACAGCCAAGTTGAATGTGATGGTGCTTTTGCCGCATCCGCCCTTCAGGTTACCCACGACGGTGATCATGTTGATTCCCTTTTTGTTGGTCTATGCTTCAACAAGATTTTCCTTGCGCCTTACTCTTTTTACGAAAAAATTAGGAGGAATTCAAGTGATGACCGGATTTTAAATCAAAGGGAAGAGTGTCGAAAAAAAACGGGGACAGCTTGTAACCGCCGCCCCCGTTTTGGTCGCCCATTGCTGGACATTGGTTTTGCTTATTTGCCGTCGGGACCAGCGGGCTGAGGAGCAGCAGGAGCTGCCGGAGGAGCACCCCAACCAGCGGGAGGAGGACCGGGGGGATAACCATAGCCCGGAGGAGGACCGTAACCATAACCACCTGGACCACCCCAGCCATTGTTCCAGCCGTTGTTGTTGTTCCAGCCGTTATTGTTGTTCCAACGATTGTCCCAATTGTTGGCACCGTTGCCATAACCGTTGCCAGATCCCGCAACATCACCGCCCATGTTGAAGCCGAAATTGCCGTTGGCGCGACCATTGCCGTTGGCGTTTCCGGTGCCGTTGTTGGCCCAGTTGTTGCCCCAGTTGTTGCTGTTATTGTTGTTCCAGCCGTTGTTGCCCCAGCCGTTGTTGCCCCACCATGCCGAAGCATCCGGTGTGGAAATCAAAGCACCACCGCCAATCAAAGCTGCAATCGCCAATACTTTCAAACCTTTTTTCATTTTTTTCTCCAATTTTCGATCATTAAAGTACATTATAAGAAGATTGATTTACCACCCCCAGCCGCCAGGACCACCCCAGCCGCCAGGACCACCGTTCCAGGGACCGCCCCCACCAAAAGGCCCCCATCCGTTGTTGCCATTGTTCCAGCCGTTGTTCCAGCCGTTGTTGTTGTTGTTGTTCCAAAAATTATTGCCGTTCCATCCATTGTTGGCCCAGCTATCCATGTCACCATCTACGCTAAAAGTGAAATTGCCTTTGGCGCGGCCATTGCCATTGCCATTGCCATTTCCCCAGCCATTGTTGCCCCAGTTGTTGTTATTGTTGCCCCAACCGTTGTTGCCCCAACCATTATCCCAGGGCCATGCATGTGCGGATTCTGTCAAGGGGATGGCTGCCAGGGTTAATAGACCCGCAATGGATGGAACGGCAATAATTTTTGGAACAACAACAACAACAACGGCTGGAAC
>JADFYY010000253.1 GCA_015232825.1 Magnetococcales bacterium | reverse complement strand
AACGGTAATGCTTTTTCTTGGCGATCCACTCTAAAAATTTACCCTGCTTGCCATGTTTGAATGTCCAATACGAATGATAAACCCCCAAAGCATCATCATTCTCCTCTTCCGCCAAGGCCACATCCTCATCCGTTGGCATCCACTCCTTCTTGAAGCATTCACCACCCATGGGACAAAAATCAAGATCCACACTCCCCGCCTCCCCAAGGGATCGAGTCACCACAACCCCATCCTTCTCCCCGTCTCGCGCCCCAGAGATCATTCCAGGATCACAACCCGCATCCTTGAGTTGCTTGAAGCCAATCAAAACCCCACTCTCCGCCAGTCCAAGCGACTTGTTGCCCATTCTGAACGCGGCAACCCCATCCAAACCACTAACATGCCAATTGGCCAATGAAACCCCAACCACAGTAACACCAGCCAAAAGAAACATCGCCATCACCACAAAAGATCCCTGTTGTCGCGGCAATGGATTCATTGTGAGGTACTTCTTACATACACTGAAGTTTTCAAAGGCAAACGAATCGTTGAACCGTCGGTATTGCGTGTGGACATGGCAAACGAAATGGTCACCAACCCAGGCGTCAACCCCCCGCTACAAGGGGTGATCTTAAAATCCAAACTATTTGCTTCCACATCGGGAGCCAAGATCCATTCCTGACCATCCCCATTAAAAGTCATAAACAAGGCATTGGTTGAACTGGCCCCCTGATTGACCAATACCACACGCCCTTGATCGTTCATAAACTGGATTGACCCATGCCCACCGGGTTGCGAAATTCCAGTACAGGTTTGGGCCCCCATCAACTCCTTGCGCAATCGTTCCAAAGCAAGACGTCCGCCCATGGCAAGTGGTTCAATGGCACGGGCGGTCAGATAGGCGTTAAACCCTCCCCCCATACTGACCGATCCAACAGCCGCAACGATACTGATAATCATCAGTGTCAAGACCATTTCAATCAAAGAAAATCCTGATAATTGCCTATTCATCCCCCTGACTATTTCAAGTTGACTGCGACCATGCGTTGTTTGAACAGCACCGACGAGGAACCTTGCGCTGCAACTTGTACGATCAAACATTTATATGGCTCGCCTTGATACGCCTGTCCAGAACAAGAGAGATTTAAAGCTCCCGTCAACACGGTTCCCCCTTCAATTGTCACGGATCGATCAAACAGAACGGTTCCACCGATATCCAAACCGCTCTCTGCGGGGAAATTGGCGGTGGTGAGTTTATCAAACCCCTCCCCATTGCCATAGGTTGATTTCAAAGCTTCAAGCCTTTCCCAACCCAAATACTCGGCCTGCATCCCCACACTGAGGGCCTGCAAGTCCGAAAGTACCGTCATATATAACGGCGCGATACCTGCCATGGCGATAGCGGAGATCACGATAAAAAAAATCACCTCAATCAAGGTAAAGCCGTTCAATCTGTTCATCGGTCGCATCAATTCTTCAGGACAACGCCGGTATTGCCAATCACGCGGATGGTCACGCTCTGACCATCCATGGAGAGATGAAAATCTTGATTGGTGGCTCCAGGATCACCCCGATCATCAAAGGTGATGGAGAACGGCGCGATGACAATCCCAACCGGGCTAAAGACGAGTGAATCCACCACCGTGCCCAAGGCGTCTTGAATTTGATAGGAATTCCCTGTACCCGAAATGGTGTAGTGTCCTGATTGGCTCATGGCCAGGGCTTGGGTGCGCCGTATGTCGTTCATGAGTTGCTCGGCCTTGGGATGAAGGGTCAAATCCCCTGGCCATTTAACCCCGGCGGCGACTGTCACGATGCCGATGATGGTCATCACCATGACAAGCTCAAACAACGAAGCCCCCCGCTGAGAAGTCATGTCATCACGCTTACCAGGAGGGAGTCAGTATCGCCTTTTGTGTGTCTGTTTCTGGCGTGATTGTTATCGTAAAGGTTTCACTGCCAACCTGATGAACGATTGTCTTGCCACTTGCTGACCAACCAGCGGGAACTTCCATAATACTTAATAACTGATCACCTGTTGTAATCTTGGTAGCCGTAGAACTTCCGACTCGTACTGCGGCAAAATTCATGGCAGCCGCAGACTGGGCCGCTCCCAACACCCCATTTGCCACCGCCTTTTCGGCATCACCACTCAAATTGGTAAACCTAGGAGCCGCCACGGCAGACAAAATACCAAGAATAACAATCACCATGATCAATTCAAGCAGGGTAAAACCTTCTTGTCGTCGAGGAGAGCCGTTGTTCATAAAGCCAGTGTTCATATTTTTTCCACTCATGGAACAGATCGTCTCATACCCATGGATAGAGCAAAGAAATTTTGGAAAGTATAATTCACATCAAACAAAATTTCACGCTTTATTATTCTTTACACATCATTTTTTTAGGAGTAAGGCACTCCCCCCGTTCGACCCGTCAACAATTCTGGAACACTACCGTTTTTTTGGCTGCATTTTGGCCTTCTCGTGACACACAACCTTGTCATTGGATGAAAATTCCCGCAACATTTGGATCTGTCATGCATGTGTCCAAGAGTTCTGATCACTGGATGACATTTATTAAATGCCGCACCTTACAAGGCCGAATTTACTGAAAGTATAAACGAAGAGGCGATTGGGCAAGTTTTCATCAATGACAGTCTCTATCGTGCCAAGCAGAAA
>JADFYY010000252.1 GCA_015232825.1 Magnetococcales bacterium | reverse complement strand
CGGGAGGAGGCGGTTGTGCATTATCGCAAGGCCGCTTCGATTTATGTTGAGAAGGGGGCTCTGGTAAATGAGGGGCGTACCCGCAGCAACCTAGCAAACACCTTGCAAAAACTCAATCGCCTGCAAGAGGCCCGACAGGAGATCCTTCGAGGCATAGAGTGCAAATCTAGTTTGGATTCGGAGCCATGGAAATCCTGGGACATTCTGGCCAACATCGAAACCGCCGAGGGTAACCATGCGGCGGCAAAGAAAGCCAGAGATCAGGCACGGCAACTTTATGGCCAATATCGCCGGAATGGGGGAGAAAGTCACGAATCATCAGCCCAATGGTGCCAAGACACGGCAGTCGCCATTGAGCAGGGACAGGTGGCGCAGGAACGGGCGGTCTTTGAACAGGCCGCACAAAATGCCAAAATACCACCCGAAGCCAAAATCTTAGCCCAAGTCCTGTTGGCCATCCTGGCTGGCCAACGTCAACCAGAGTTGGCTGACACGGATGGATTGAGTTATGATATGGCCGTAGAAGTAGAGCTTCTTTTGGAGCATTTGGCTGCAAAAAGAAATTGTAAAGAATAATTATGAGAGAGATTGCTATATATCAAACTGAAAGCGGTGTGATCGAAGTCCGTCTGGAGCAGGACACGGTATGGTTGTCTCAAGAGCAGATGAGTCGGTTGTTCGGGCGTGAGCGTTCTGTCGTCACCAAACACCTGCGCAACGTGTTTGCTGAGGGGGAGTTGGACGAGAAAAGCAATGTGCAAAATTTGCACATTGCTGGTTCTGATAAATCAGTCAAATTTTACAACCTCGACGTCATCATATCAGTCGGATATCGGGTAAAATCCCAGCAGGGCACTTACTTTCGTCAATGGGCTACCCGCATCCTGCGCGAACACCTGACCCAAGGTTACACCCTGAACCGCCATCGTTTTGAAGTCAATGCCCAAGAGTTGGAAGCGGCACTTCAACTGGTGAAAAAGGTCGCACAGAACCCTGAGTTGAAAGCCGAAACCGGGCGTGGATTGGTGGACATCGTCACCAGTTACGCCCAAACCTTTTTGTTGCTGCAACGCTACGACGAGGGATTATTGACTGAACCGCCAACTCTTGTTGGTGGAGTATTGCCCACATTGGAAGAGGCGCGTGGATTGCTTGCGGAATTGAAGGCAGAGCTGATGAGCCGTAGCGAAGCTACTGACTTGTTTGGCCTTGAACGTGGTGATAGCTTGGCGGCCCTGCTGGGCAACCTTGACCAATCCGTATTCGGCGAACCAGCCTATCCTAGTGTGGAGGCTAAAGCTGCCCATCTTCTGTATTTTATCATTAAAAATCATCCTTTTGTTGATGGAAATAAGCGGAGTGGTGCTTTCTTGTTTGTGGGTTTTTTGAACAGAAATGGTCGATTGCTGGATAGTCAGGGTCATCCGGTGATTAATGATATTGGGTTGGCGGCACTGACTTTGTTGGTGGCGGAATCCGACGCGACGCAGAAAGAGACGATGATCCGGTTGATTATGCACATGTTGGCGAGATACCCATAAACGTAGCCCAGTTTTGGTTGTGAATGTGGGGCAGTGGCCAAAGGCAGAGGAGGCCTATCAATGCTCTTTCGATTTTTGTTGAAAATGCCACGTTTTTGCACGGGATTACGCAATAAGTTTCGATAATACTTTTTGTAGGGGACTCATCAATTCTCGCCAAGTCGTTTCCAAAAACCATTTTTCTTGTCCAACAAGAGCCAATACTTTATAATCAATAAACGAATTTTTGTTGCTATGGCTCTTTTTGAATAAGAGCGACCGGGAGTGATGATCCATGAATGCCCCTATGTCTTCCGAGGAGTTGTTGACTGAAGCTGTGGTCCGTATTGTTCACGAGGTCAACCCAGAGCGGGTGATCCTTTTTGGCTCCCGTGCTAGGGGGGATGAACGCACGGACTCGGATGTGGATCTGCTGGTGGTGGCTTCAGAAAACACCATTCGACAGCATGGACGGCGGCGGTTATTGGCCAAGTTTTGGACCGTCATGGGACGCTTGCCGTTATCATTCGATTTCCTTCTCTTTTCCCCTGAAGAGGTCACTCATTGGCAAAAGAGTGTCAACCATGTGGTTTGTAGGGCCATGAGGGAAGGTTGGGTGATATATGAGCGGACGTGATCATGCTCGTGGCCAAAGATGATCTCAAAGCTTGCCGAAAGATGGTGCAGGATGTGGAAAATTTCTCCGATGCAATTTTCGGCTTTCACGTTCAGCAAGCCATCGAAAAGGCCTTCAAAGCATGGCTTTCTGCCTTAGGAGTGGAGTATCCCAAAACCCATGAGTTGCATCGCCTATTGATGTTGTTGGAGGAAAATGGGGCACCGATTGGCCGATGCCTCTGGGTGGAAGAGTTTAACCCGTTCGCGGTTCAGTTTCGCTATGAATCGGGTCCATGGGATGAACCGTTGGATCGAGGGCAAGCGGTCACATTGACTGGAGAATTGCTCGACCATGTCACGCAACAGGTGTAATCCCGTGCCGTTCTAAGGTTTGGAACGGATTTTTTTCTCCAACGTAGGAACCTGAATCGTCGCCATGAATCCTTTAGTCAAAAAATCGGCCAACACCTTGTTGGTTGGGGTGAGTGAGGCTTTGCGATCTTTGGCCGGGTTGCTCGAAATCGT
>JADFYY010000251.1 GCA_015232825.1 Magnetococcales bacterium | reverse complement strand
TGAGCATATCAAGGCCCGTGTCAACCAGATTCGTGCCCAGATGGAGGATACCACCTCCGACTATGACAAAGAGAAACTGCAAGAACGTCTGGCCAAACTGGCTGGCGGCGTGGCAGTTCTCAAAGTGGGCGGTGCCACGGAAGTGGAAGTTAAAGAGCGCAAAGATCGCGTGGAAGATGCCCTGCACGCTACCCGCGCCGCAGTGGAAGAAGGGATTGTCCCTGGTGGTGGTGTGGCCCTGTTGCGGACCCGCACAGCCCTAGACGCACTGGTTGTCGCCAATGCCGATCAAAAAGTGGGCGTCAACATCGTGCGCCGCGCTTTGGAAGAACCGGTTCGGATTATCGCCGAGAATGCCGGGGCCGAGGGTTCGGTCGTGGTCAGCAAAATCCTGGAAAACAGCAGCCCGACCTTTGGCTTTGATGCTTCCAAGGATGAATATACCGACTTGGTTGCACGTGGCGTCATTGACCCCACCAAGGTCTCCCGTCATGCCCTGCAAGCAGCCGCTTCTGTGGCTGGCCTCATGATCACCACCGAAGCCATGGTGGCTGAACTGCCGAAGAAAGATGCCCCGCCTCCAATGCCGGGTGGCGGCATGGGCGGCATGGGTGACATGGGTATGTAATGCCCGTTTGACCCTTTGTTGGTAAAATCAAATCACCCCCAGTTGCCTTTGTGACTGGGGGTGATTTCGTAAATAAAGGAAGGCCCGTCATGTCTACTTCTGTTGAAATTGCCGATGATCTGGTTGCCGAAGCGAGTCGGCAAGGTCAGGTCAACCATCGTTCCTTGCCGAAACAAATCGAATACTGGTCTCGTATTGGTAAAGTCGTTGAGGAAAACCCTGACCTGCCCTATTCCCTAATCAAAGAAATTCTCTCAGCTAGGGAAGAGACGGTTCTTGAAGCGTACCAGTTCGGTTGATGCGTATTCTTCAGACACGAGTTTTTATTAATGTCATCAAACGTCTGCACGCCAACCAAAAAGATGCGATGGATGACGCCGTGAAGTGTATCTCCTCCAATCCTAAGATGGGTGAAGCAAAAATTGGTGACTTGGCTGGTGTGCGTGTGTACAAGTTCAACATGGTTGGCCAGATGATGCTCTTGGCCTATGAATGGCGAGAACACGAAGAAACCATTATTCTTTTATCTGCTGGATCACACGAAAATTTTTATCGTGACATTAAACGGGTATTGAATTAACAGGAAGATAATCTCTCTAGACACGGCCTTCAAACACGAATTTTTGATAATGTCATCAAACATCAGCACATCTACCTTTCATACATCCTGATAAGGAGCAGTCTGTGGCTACCCCTTCCCTAAAAGAAATTGTCGATCAACAACCCGACATTAACCCAACTCAATGCTCCAATGAAGTCGATTGGGAATTACGCAAGGAAGCATGGATCAAACAGGTTGAAACGCTCATTGAAAAAATCATCAGGATTATTGATCCTCTCAAAGGTTCCAAGTTGGCCTACGAAAAAAAATTGGTACCTCTTGATGAACTCTATGTTGGTACTTACCAAGCACTGTCTCTTGATCTGTTTATGGGTAAGAAGTACATTCGAGTCATGCCGCAAGGCACGCTCATCATTGGCGGTTTGGGACGTGTGGATATGGACGGCCCAAAAGGGGGCGTTATGTTCATTCTGCCCATTAGCGACAAACAACTATCGACTTCTATCAATAATTCCATCGGCGATCCTACTTACATGACTTCTGAAGGAGTGCAACGAAACAATAAACTATTAACCGCTGAGAAGGTGGCTAAGGCGGAATGGCATATTGTTTATTCAAAAATTAACAAAACCATGACTCCTTTTAATGAAGGGTCTTTCACTCAAGCACTTCAGTCGATCATATAATGCCGACAAATTCATATAATCAAAATTTGATGCCCGGCCTGGAATTAATCGAGAGATTCCACAGTGAATGTCGAGAAGGTTTGTGGAATAAATATGGTAACTTGTTATACGAGATAAAAAATAACACATACACTTCTAAAGACGTTATTGAATACCTACAAGGCATTACAAACTGTCAAATACCGTGGACGTTTAAAAAAAGGCATTCCTCCTAGACCAGAAAACATGAAGATGCGGGCACAAAAACTCCTTGAAGCCATGAAAGTATAATCACTGATCTTACTGGCAACTTCTCAATAAGTCACAAAACTTCTCCGCTTCACCCTTTTTCACAAAAAAATCAGCCACGGTTGCATTTGTGACTCGGAATGATTTATTTTAAATGGGATTATCCAATCTACCCAGACCTCTTTGAATGCAGGAGACAAAAACAGCATGGGAATTTTCAATCTGCTCGTGGTCGGATTCGTTGTCTGGATCTTTGTCAAGGCCTTCAAGGCCTCTATGCATCATGACAATACGGACCGCTACTTCCAGACGACCAAGAATAAAACGGGGATCAAGTATCACAATTTCTTCGGCATTCCCAACGCCAAACTCAAATAGGCGTCCTTTGGCATGGATGAGGCCCGTCTGATCTACGCGGACAGTGAATCTTCGGCGGATCTCTTTTACGCCACCCGTTTTTTCACACCAGATCCGTTTTTATACGTGCTAGATCTCCAGGGACAAAACCACATCGTGGTCACCTCCCTAGAGATTGACCGCGCCCGACGCACCGCCCAAGCCGACACGATTCACAACTG
>JADFYY010000250.1 GCA_015232825.1 Magnetococcales bacterium | reverse complement strand
CACGGGTTGCCCCCATTGGGATGCTACGCTGGATGTATGCGGTTTTGATGTTTGTCATTGCTGGAAGGATGTTTTGGGTATGAAACAGTCAGGTCAATGGATGGTTTCCGTCATGATGGTTGGGCTGATTGCCTTGGTGATCAAGGCGTTGTTTTTTAACTCGGACCTTCCATCGTCGCAACCTCTGGTGACAGCAGCTCCAGTGGCTTGGACGCGGCCTATGGCCACAACGCCTGCGGCAACATCCTATGTGGCGGATTCGATGAAACTCTCTGAGGGGCATTGGCAGGGAATGGATGCCATGCCATTATCCATGGAGTTGAAAACCAAGTTGCAACTTCCCATGAACTTGCAGGGGGTTTTGTTGGGTGAGACCACGATGGCTTCGGCCCGTTCTGGGATGCTGGCCGGGGATGTGTTGGTTGCGGTGGAACATTGGCCTGTCAACACCCTAGAGAGTTTGCAGCAGGCCTCCAAACAGGTGGCGCGGCGGAATGCGGCTAACCTGACCGTTTATCGCAAGGGGAAATTGTTGAATGTTACCTTGCGCTCGACAAACGGAGAGTTGGGTTTTGCCCAGATGGAAACGGCTCCAATGATTTTCCCAAGTGATCAACGGCCCCATCCCTATCGGGGGCCTTGTACGGATTGCCATGCCATTGGATCCACGGGTCATATCAAGCCGGATCCCGATGGTATTTTGCTGCCTGCTCCGGCCATCCGGGCGGGTGTGAGTCGCACGCATAGTGATCGAGGACCGTGTCAGGCCTGTCATGCCATCACCAAGTGATCAATAACTGTCAAATAAAGCGAGTTTAAAATTATGGGCGTTCCCAAAAAGTCGGATGTCAATGGGTTGAGTGAGGTCGGATTTTTACTGTACTCCTGGGGCCATGTGCTACGCAGGATTTCGATGCGTGCCATTGAAGGGTATCGCAATCTCTTTTCACTGGATGATTCGTTGCGAGTTGATTTTTTTCGCAGAAGGGGAATCGAACAGACGGAACGGGGTCAGTATCTTCAAGGTGCATCCATGCTGGAACGGGTCGTGGAGGAGATTCCTTATGATTTGGAAGCCTTGTTTCATTTAGGCTTTTGTTATTTCAAGACTGGGCGTGAGGAGGCTGGCACGGCACTTTTGGAGCGGGCGGCTGAACTGGATGCAACAGACCCAAGGATTTGTGCGGTGTTGGGAATGTGTTACATCCATTCGGAGCAATACCCCAAGGCCATTGACACCTTGGAGCGGGCTGTGGTTGGACATCCTGACAATTTCAATCTTCACTATCGGCTTGGTATTGCCTATGATAAAACCGGGCAGTTTGACAAGGCGGTGGAGACTTTTCATGTTGCGGCTCGGATTCGTCCCAAGGAGCCACGGGTGTATCAATCCATTGGATTCATTTTGGAGCAATTGGGGCAGAGGGATGAGGCGGTCAAGTTTTTCAAACGCGCCATGGAACTGACCGATGGTCGGCGTGTTGAATAAAGCCATTTAAGAGGTTGTCCGCATGGCCACCATGGGTTTGGAAGATTTGGATCATGAACCGCTAAACGAAGAGCGGATACGGCGCATGAAGGGGGTGATGCGCCAGTTGTACAAGGAGGAGTTTGAATCTAAACGGATCCGTTTGCCCCCAGTCAAGGGAAGCGGCATCATCGTTTTTGTCTCCATTGTGACTATTATCCTTTTCGCCACCACGACACTTTATAATTATAATTTTTTCGTCATGCTACGAGAAGAGGTTTATGCCACACTGGGTCATGTTGAAACGGTGGTGCAGAGACGGACCAACCTGTTCAACACATTGGTCAATTTGACCTTGAATCACGCCGAATTGGAACGGGAGGTTTTTCGTCACGTGGCGGATGTGCGGTCGTCGTCCAAGCCATCGGAAATGGCCTCATCGGTTGAGGGCGGGGACGCTTCGGTCAATTTGGCGCGTTTGCTGGCAATTGTGGAACAATATCCCGATATCAAGGCGACTACGACATTCAAGGAGTTGATGTCTGGTTTGATCACGATTGAAAACGAGATTTTAAAACGTCGCAACTTGGCCAACGAGGCGATACGAAATTTTAATACCCGAATCACCACCTTTCCCTGGCAGTATCTGGCGCAGTTGACTGGATTTGATTATATTGATTATTATCATTCCGAGCATCACAAAGAAGACAAACTGATCTTGAACACCACCAGCTTCAATCGATTATTACCTGCGGGAGTATCAGGCGTGGCACCACCGGCTCCCGCCCCACCACCTCCTTGATTGGTTTGAATCATTATAAATAATGGGTTTAAAAAATGTTATTGATGATCTTGGCTGCATTGGCTGGAGTTGTGCTGGGTTTAATTCCGGCTGTGATCGCTTATAAAAAAGGCAGATCGTTTATGATGTGGTGGCTGTTTGGAACCGTGTTGTTTGTTATTGCTTTGGTTCATTCTATCTTGATAAGGCCAAGGGATAGAATGGAAAGATACAGCAAATGAATAACATATTTGTCGGTAAAACAGTCTTGATTACTGGTCATACTGGGTTCAAGGGCAGTTGGTTATCTGCTTGGCTGTATTTGTTGGGTGCTAGGGTGATCGGAGCGGCGTTGGACCCGCCTACCAACCCTTCGCATTTCGAGGCGGCTAACATGGCGGAGTTTGTGGATGATCATCGTTTGGACATCCGCGATGCCAA
>JADFYY010000024.1 GCA_015232825.1 Magnetococcales bacterium | reverse complement strand
TAAACTCCACCAGAGGGAGCAACCCATAAAAGGGCATCACCACATCCCCGCACACATCCCCACCTTGACGAAAAACCACACGACGAGCTGGCAGCCCTTTAGTGCCCGGTTCAATGGCCACCACACCGCCCTGCTCATCGCCATCAATCACCTCGATCCCCATCCGTTGCAGAGCGGCCAGACCTTGGGAACGCTCCTCTGGAGTCACCTTGTGGGGCCAGAAGGTGTTCTCGTGGGTTACCAGAATCACCCGGCAGTCAATACTAAGCAGGGTACGAGCCAAATCCAGACCGATCATATCGCCACCAAGCATCACCACGCACCCCTTGTCTGGCACGGCCTTGCGCACGGCCAGGGCCTGTTCGTAGGTGCCAAACGGGCTCAACAGGTGACGACAATCGGCCAACTCTTCTGGCAAATGTGAACGTCCGCCAGTGGCCACCAATAAGGTGTCGTAACCGATGGACTCGTTGTGAGCCAGCACCACCTGACGCCGCAAGGCATCAACCGAGACCACGCGACTATCCCGACGCACATGAATGCGCCGCTTTTGATAGTACTCTGCTGGATGGGACAACAGCTCCCGCCAGTCCTTGTGGCCCAAAAACAACTGGGGCAGCAGATAACGATTGTAAAAGAGCAATCGACTGTTGGTGATGATGGTCACCACTCCTTCTGGATCCCGATCACGCAGACCTTCGGCGGCCTGTTTACCAGCCACGCCATTGCCGATGATCACATACCGATGGGGAGAGTTGGTCGATGAGGAGACGTGCGCGGTCATGGCTTCACCCATCCACAGTGACAAGTTTGTTGCGAGTGATGGAGATGCAACCGACCGGACAGACCTTGAAACAGGCCCCACAGCGGATGCATTCGTTATTGTCGATCCAGATGGCGGCGACCCGGTTCCACTCCTTGGTCTCCTGGAGTTCGCCATAGCTGCCGTCTTGTTGAATCTCCACGGAGCTGACCAGCTTGATACAGTTCCGAGGAGCCACTTCGATGCAGGCCCGACAATAGATGCAGCGGTCTACATTGATCTGATAGCGCAAGTCGCACAAATAGCACCGTTTGGCCTCATCCCCCCCCGCCTCTCTGGTCAGACCGCACTCCACTTCCTTGTTGAGTTGACGCTCTGCCAAAGGGAGCGTCGGCATATGCTGCCGGTTGATAAAATCAGAGGCGCGATCCCGCAACGGAGCGGCCACCTGCTCCATATGAACCACCTGATGCCGCTTGCGACCCACCAGCCAGGAATCCATTTGGGCAGCAATCTGCCGGGCATGACCAATCGCCTCAATGGCTGTGGAAGCCCCACGCACATAATCGCCAGCGGCAAACAGGCCATGCACCGAGGTCATGCCGTTTTCGGCCACCCGCACCATACCCTTGCGGTCCACTTCCACCCGTTTGTCGAGAAAATCGTTCACCGTCCGTTGACCAATGGCGATAATCAGGGTATCGCAAGGCTCAATGAACTCGGATCCCTCAATGGGAATGGCCATGCGACGACCTTGCTCTCGCCAACCGCCCAGACGGTTCTGGACGAACTCAACCCCGGTCAGGCGACCATTCTCATCCATGCGCAAGGCCACTGGAGTACGCAGACCCTTGATGCGAATACCCTCGCGTTTGGTCTCGAACAGCTCTTCTTTGTTGACAGGAATATATTCTTCACTGGTGCGCAGATGAATGGTCACCTCCATACCACCCAAACGACGGGCCACACGGGCACAATCAAGCGCGGTGAATCCCGCCCCGACCACCACCACCCGGCGTCCCACCCGCTTGTTTTGTCCACGATGGAGATCCATCAAGAAATGGAGTCCATACTCCACATCCTGACAGAGCTGGGAAGGCTCCTGATCCTCAGGAATCCCCCGCAACGGCAGTCGAACCGGGGCCATGCAGCCTGTACCGAGCAGCACGGCATCAAAGTCGTCCAACAGGGTGGAAACCCGCAACGCCCCCTTACCCACGCCAACGGTTGTTCCTGTCCGCAGTTGCACCCCCACCCGCAAGGCGTTATGTAACTCAATATCCAACAGGGTGCGGGGCAGACGAAATTCAGGAATGCCGTAACGCAACATGCCGCCCGGCTTCTCCTCTTTTTCAAAGATGACCACGTCGTGACCAAACAAGGAGAGATCGTGAGCCGCCGCCACCCCCGCCGGACCCGCGCCCACCACGGCAATCCGTTTGCCGGTTGGGGCGTAAAGCCGTTCGGTGATGCGATGTCTTGCATCTTTCAGGTCGCCAGCGGTTCGTTTTAAATGACAGATGCTTACCGGCTCACCATTGCCCGGCCAACCATGCCGACAGACCGACTCGCATGGCCTGGAGCAAATTCGTCCCAGCACCCCAGGCAGGACATTGGCCTCGCGATTGATCTCGTAAGCCTGTCCGTGCTGCCCTTCGGCAATGCTGCGAATGTAGGCCGGGATATTGGTTCCTGCTGGACAGGCATTTTGACAGGGGACATTTTGTCGCACCCAGCCGATATCTCGTGGATCATCGGAAAAATGGTCGGAACGCTTCGTAGGATCCTCCGAAGCAACAACCAACGGGGCAGAACTGAAGAGAGTGCTGGGCATGGTCACCATCTTTAGAACAAAGAGAGCCAAAAATTCTTGATACCGGCATAGACTAGCAGAAGTCTCGAATCGACACAAGCAAAACTTTATTGCACCGCAAAAAAATTAACCAGACAATATTAAGATATTATTATATTATAAAAAGATTTAGGTTAACATAAGACACCTTTAAATAATATTAAGAATGATTATCAATCAGAAAATTTGTCTAAACAATCTAAAACCTTGCCTGAAATCTCAATCAATGAGATATATAGATGCGATCTATTCATCCTCAATCTCATCATAAGGAAATTTAGATGAGTGAAAAAAAAAGAATATTTTTATTGGTTATGATCATGATAATGGTCGCAGTCGTGGTTGGCGGACTCTCCATCTATACCCTCTATCAATCCGCGTTCCTGGCAGAAATTCGTTCACCCTTTCTCCATACCTGTTTGGTTATTTTTAGTATCTGCACTTCAGTTATCTTGATTGGATCGTTTATATTTTATGGCATTATCACCGAATGCCAACTAGCTGAAGAGAGAGTGGCCCAGGCCTACCGCGACCTGCAAGCCAAGGAAAAGTTAATCGACGATATCCTCTTTCATACAAATTCTGTCATTTTTATCAAGGAGTTAGACGGCAGATACCGATTGATCAATCGACAATTCGAGGAACTATTTCACATACAAAATCATGAAATACAAGGAAAAACTGATTTCGAAATTTTTCCCAAAAATGTGGCGGAAAAATTCCGCGAGAATGACATCCAGGTGTTAGAAAGCCAACATACTTTAAAAATCGAAGAAACCGTTCCTCAAGACGATGGAATACACACCTATCTCTCGGTCAAGTTTGCCTTGAATGATACGGACGGCAAACCTTATGCGATTTGTGGTATTGCCACGGATATTACCGAACGCACCATGATGGAAAAGTCGCTCCTGAAGGCCAAGGAAACGGCTGAGGAGTCCACCCGCGCCAAGGATCTTTTCTTGGCCAACATGAGCCATGAAATCCGCACACCTCTGAATGGCATACTGGGCATGATCGAATTGGTCCTCAACACCGAATTGGAGATGAAGAACCGTGAGTATCTCAATCACGCCAAGAGCGCATCTTATGTTTTGCTAAGAGTGATCAATGATATTCTAGATTTTTCCAAAATTGAGGCTGGCAAACTGGCCATGGAATCGGTCAATTTCTATCTAGGGGATGTCCTGGCGGATACGATTAGTTTGTTCAGGTTGGCGGCCATTGAAAAAGATCTGGAATTGGTGGTCAGTGCCCCACCGCAATCCATAGGCATGCTAACTGGAGATCGCTTGCGCATTCAGCAGGTATTGGTCAACTTAGTGGGCAATGCCATCAAGTTTACCCGGACTGGGGAGGTCGTTATCAAGGCCATTGTAATCGAACAAACCGAGACCCATGTACAAATCGAATTTTCCGTCGAAGATACCGGTATTGGCATTTCCGCAGAACAGTGTTCCAGGCTTTTCGCGCCCTTCGTGCAGGCAGACAGCAGCATTACCCGACAATTTGGTGGAACCGGACTTGGCTTGACCATATGCAAACGTCTGGTGGAGATGATGGGGGGCAAAATCTGGGTAGAGAGCATCCCCAATGTCGGCAGCATCTTTTATGCCACGGTGATTCTAGGGCGAAGCAGTCAGGATATGCCGCACCAGCACCTTATCCCTGAAGACTTTCACAACCTCAAAACCCTGGTGATGGATGACAATAAAAACGCCCTGTGCGTAACCTCCGCCATGCTCAACAATTTTGGCTTTGCCGTAACCACGGCGGAATCAGGAGAAGCGTGTCTGGAGGCATGGCGTTTTGCGATTCAACAAGGGTCACCTTTTGACCTTCTGCTGTTGGACTGGCGGATGCCTGACATGGATGGTATTGAAGTCACAAAAAAAATTCTATACGACCCCCTTGTGGGCGTCGCACAAGCCAACCGAGCGAAAATCATCCTTATGACGGCCTTCGGGAAAGAAGCCATCATTCACGATGCCAAGCAGCTTGGCGTGGATGGTTGTCTGGGCAAACCTCTCCCGCCCTCCTTGTTGCTAAACACCATCCTGGACGTTTTTGGCAAAACAGCAAACAAGGTCTACGACTCCCAATTGGCTGGAGTGAACAAAGCCGAATGGATGCATACCTTGGGAGGAGCAAGGGTGTTGCTGGTGGAGGACAGTCCGATCAACCAACTGGTCGCCCAAGGAATGCTGCAAAACGTTGGTATGATCGTCACCCTAGCTAACCATGGCCAAGAGGCCCTGCACCTGTTGATGACCCGTCCGTTTGATCTGGTTTTCATGGATGTCCAGATGCCGATCTTGGATGGTTTCGAAACCACCCGCCGCATCCGGCAGATGGAAAAACTGAGCCAATTGCCAATTATCGCCATGACCGCCAACGTCATGACCGGGGATCTGGAACGCTGTCTGGAAGCTGGCATGAACGATTACATCACCAAACCGATTGATCCCCGCCTTTTTTACGCGGTATTGACCAAATGGCTCTCTCTTTCCTTAACTCCATTGACACAACCGCTTGAATTAAACGCAACCCCACATTCCCAAGAAGACGGTTTAACGGACATGGCGGCATTGACCCCGCTTTTTCATCAAGCGGCTGACCTATTGTCCCAGTATAATCTTGATGTGGAAATCGTCATTAAAGAGATGGAAAAACTGGTAAAAGGAAATCGCGATTTCAACTACATGAACACCTTAAAACATCTTGTGCATCATTACAATTTCTCTGAAGGTCTCGACCTATTGCGACATTGGGCCATCACGATTGGTGTGGAACTGCCAATCATCGATGAACAGTAAATCTTGACATCCACATCAAAACAGGCACATCATTAATCCACTGTGAGAATTTTATTATATATGATTTTACAAAACCTACCCTCACGTTAAATCATGAATAGGCCTGCAATCAATGACTGACTATAATGATGAAATGGACATTGATGAGAAAAAGCAACTTCTTACAGCACTCCACCTGCACGCCCAAGAAAAGTTCGACCTGAATCAGAAAATTGTCGAATTGGAGCAGCAGGTAACGGAAAGTGTCAGCAAGCTGAATGAAACGGTAAAATTTCTAGGCGAGAAAGAACATCGACTAGAAAATGCCAAAAAACTGGCTGAGGATTCAAATCGGGCAAAAAGTGAATTTATTGCCAGTATGAGTCATGAGATTCGCACCCCCATGAATGCCATCATTGGCTTGACCAATCTGGCACTCCGCTCCCATTCGATCCCCAAGGTACATGATTACCTGCGCAAAATTGACAGTGCAACCCATGCGTTACTCTCCATCATCAACAACGTCCTCGATTTCTCCAAAAGTGAATCCGGCCAGATGGAATTGGATCCAATCGAATTTTTCACGCAAGATATTTTTGATCATATCGCAGACTTATATGGGGGACAGGCCGTTGAAAAAGGCATTGAAATCATTTTTTGCATCACCGGAAATTTTTGCAAAACCTTATATGGGGATTATCGTCGATTAGAGCAAGTACTGACCAATCTGGTAAACAACGCCATCAAGTTTACCAATCAGGGATCTATTGAACTTGGCATGCATATAAGCTTGCAAAAAACGAATTTTGTTCAGCTTACATTTTCCATTCGCGATACAGGGATTGGCATTTCGCAAGATCAAATACAGAAACTGTTCAATCCGTTTGTCCAGGCTGACAGCTCCACCACACGCAAATATGGTGGAACTGGACTCGGTTTGAGCATCTGCAAACGATTGGTTGAACTGATGGGGGGACGCATCTGGGTTGAAAGCACCTTGGGTGTAGGCAGCACGTTCTTTTTTACCGTTGTCTTCGAGTATCGTCCTGACAATATCGATACTGCCGCCCTTATCCCAAAAAATCTACTCAACCTCAGAATTCTGGCGATTGACAGCACCCCACGAATCTGGAAGGGCATGGCGACCGTACTGAAGGCGATGAATTTTACGGTGACTTTAGTGGAATCCATGTCCGATGGATTCAAGGAGTTCCTTTCGGCCAATGCGCAAAAAAATCCCTATCAGGTGGTTGTGATTGAGTGGCGGATCCTCAAACAGGATGATATTCAACAGATCGAAAAAATGAGTGGTCGCCACCCGGATTTTTCTCTGGATATCGCACCTCCAAAAATCATTCTTCTTGGGCCGTTTGATTCGACTTATTCACCCGACACGTTCAAGCACGCCGGGGTTGCGATGCAATTGCAGAAGCCGATTACCTGTTCGTTTTTGATTGGCTCGATCATGAAAATTTTTGGAGAAAACCAATTCGCCGACCGCCAGGGTCTTTATGGAAACATGGAGAAGGCAACCACTCAACAATTTGAAGGTACACGTATTCTACTGGTAGAGGACAACGACGCCAACCAGCAGGTCACCAAAGAGATTCTGGAGCGGGCCTCCCTAGTGGTGGAGATTGCCTGTAATGGTCAACAAGCCATCCAAATGCTGAATGACAAAACCTATGATGCCGTATTGATGGATCTGGAAATGCCGGTTATGGACGGTTATTCAGCCACCCGACACATCCGCAACAATCCGCGTTTTGATAATCTTCCCATACTTGCCATGACCGCCCACGCCTTGGGAAATGTGCGTCAGTCCTGCTTGGATGTTGGCATGAACGCCTTTCTGACCAAACCGATCTTGCCAGAACATCTGTATACAGAATTGGTTCGTTGGATCAAACCGATCTTGATTCCAGAGATCTCGGCACAAAAAAATTGTGACATGGAGATCCCTCTCCCAGATTTGCCTGGAGTAGATGTGGCCAAGGGGTTGATGCATTTGGCTGGCAATCGGGCATCCTACAAAAAATTACTCATCCGTTTTTACGAGCAGCAACACCATGTTGCCGATGAAATCAAGGAAGCGTTGGAGGAAAACGATTTCAACAATGCGGTGCGTCTGGTTCATGGTATCAAGGGGGTAGCTGGCAACCTAGGAGCCGTTGGTCTACAGCAGGCCTCTGCGGCCCTAGAGACGGCCATCCGCCAAGGGGATATCCAGCAGCAAGCCATTTGCATGACGTTATTTGATGAACTTTTAAAACCCATCATGGATGCCCTAGCACTTCTAAAACTTTCGGACTGGAGATCACCAGAGTCAACACCGCCTGTCAATGCCGTGGTGGATCTGACACGATTGAAACCTCTCTTGATAACTTTGGCTACTTTACTCGAAGACAATATCTCAGAAACCGACAAGATTATGGAAGAAATCAAAAGCCATATGGTGACCTCTATAACCTACAATGCATTTCTTGAAATGCAAAAATTCATTTACGAGTATGATTTCCAGCAAGCTTTGCAAAAGCTGCACACCATTGCCGACTTATTGGAACTTTCTCTTGAAAAGGATTCCACCAATGAATGATTCTCAGAAGCATTCCAAGATATTGATTGTGGACGATTTACGGGAAAATATTGATGTGCTGCGAGATGTTTTAAGTGAATATGTCCGCATGGTGGCCATGAATGGGGTGCAAACATTGGAGATTGCGCACTCCAGGAATCCGCCTGATCTGATTCTTTTGGATATCATGATGCCCAACATGGATGGCTACGAAGTCTGCAGACAATTGAAAGCCAATCCGAACACTGCGGGAATTCCGGTTATCTTCCTGACAGCCAAGACATCAATACCGGATGAAATCAAAGGGTTCGAGTTGGGAGCGGTTGATTACATCACCAAACCCATCAGTCCGCCGATTGTCCTGGCAAGGGTAAAAACCCATCTGCAATTAAAGCATACCCTCTCCACCATGAAGCAACAAAACGAGACCATTCATAAACAATATCTCGAATTGGCTGAGACCTCCCAGTTACGAGAAGATGTCAAAAACATCATGCAACAGGATCTCAAAACCCCCCTCAATGAAATCATTTCAGGAGTCAATCAGATTTATTTGGCTTCCAGACCATATAACCTGGAGGCCCAACCCTTTTATTCGGTTCTGAAAGCGACCAATCAGCTTCTGACCATGATCAATGTCTCGATTGAAATGTATAAAATTGAAAAAGGAGACTATGTTCTCAAACCAAAACCAGTTGATCTCATTCCAATTTTGTCTGATATTATCAAATTTGAAGAGAAAAAAATCAATCTGCGTGGATTGATGATAAAAATACTCTTAAACGGTCGATCTATTCAACCTGGAGAGAAATTTCATATTATGGGAGAAGAACTCCTTTGTTATTCAATGCTTACCAATTTGCTGCAGCATGCCATGGATACAACCATTGAGATGGAATCCATTTTAATCTTCCTTGAAGGGGTCAACCCTTCCATTCTGAAAATCTGTTACAAGACCAAAAAATCAGCGGAAGAAACTGAGGATTTTTTCAAAAAATATATTGATAATGGTGACAGAAAACGACTTGGGCCCTATGCAGCCAAAATGATCGCTGAACTGCAAAAAGGTACAATTACCCTTGATTCCACGAACAATCATAATATAATTGTAATCGTGAAATTGCCAACAGGTTGGCTTGAAGGAGTCAACTCGCACCGATAGTATTGGTAAAATTTATCTGTAGTGTCACTTTATGAAGGTATGTTAGCATGGACAATCTGCAAACAAAACGCAAAATTTTATTTGTTGACGACATGCGCCAAAACATTGATGTGCTTCGCGACATATTTTCAGATTATGTACGCATGGTGGCACTCAATGGCGAACACGCGCTTAAAATTGCGGCTTCCAGAAACCCACCAGATTTAATCCTGTTGGATATCATGATGCCAGACATTGACGGTTTTGAGGTGTGTAGACGATTAAAGGCGGATGAACAAACCAAGCATATCCCTGTCATTTTTGTGACCGCCAAAAAAGAGGCCTCTGATGAAGCTTTAGGCCTCTCCCTTGGGGCGGTTGATTATATCATCAAACCATTCAATGTAGATGTCATCCGGCAACGGGTCAAGGTCCATCTCGCGCAAAAAGATCTGCTAGATGGGTTGAAAGAACAGATACAACAGTTGAATGCGCGTCTTTTTTCACTCAATCCAGTTTGCTCTGCACCCTCCTGATGGCCTCCAAGGCCGCTTTTTTGTCGTATTGGTTCACGCTGTCAACGACTTCCTGTAATTCCCGACTCCAAGGCGTTTGTTCCCAACGTTGCACCTTTGAGAAAAAAAAGGTATCTGTATCTCTAAAACCGTTTTCAACCAATTCTGTCAGTTCGAGAAGTTGAATCGCTATTTCTTCTGCGGCCAAGAGCGGAGCCTGCTGCAAACTCTGGGATTGCTTTTCAGCAAATGCAACCGTAAAAAAGAAACGGCTTCCCTGTCCCAGGGTACTTTCAATCTGCAGTTTTCCACCCAAACGGGTGATTAAACGTTGCGTCAAGGCCAATCCCAACCCCATCCCCTCATGTTTACGGGTTAAAGAGGACTCTTCCTGGGTAAAGGGGTCAAACAGGAGGTGTAAATAATCTGGCGGAATGCCAATTCCGGTATCGGAGATGCCAAATTGAAAAACGGATTGCCCTGACTTGAAACCAACAGGTATTACACTTAAAACAACGGTCCCAGAATTGGTAAACTTAATTGCATTATCCAACAATTGCTCGATGGCTTGATTCAAGCGTCTGATATCTCCCATGCAGGTCATCGAAGTCGGCACTTGATCAACTTGCAGACGAAATACCAGCTTCTTGCGTTCGGCCCGCAGTGACCAACTCTTTTTGATCCGCTGGATCCAATCGTACATGTTAAAAATTTCTTCATTTTTTTCATAAGCATTCTCCAAACCGGAGAAATCCAGAAGACCGGTAATCAGGCTGAATAGGTGGTTGGCCGCCGCATAAATCCCCTCCAATTGCGCCTTATCTTGAGCATTGGTAGCCCGTCGTAACAGGATGTCCACTGGAGCGATAATGGCATTCAAAGGAGAACGCAACTCATGACTGATACGAGCAATAAATTCACTTTTGACCCGTTCCGCCGCTTTTGCCTCCTGCATGGCACTATGCAGCTCTTTTGTGCGCACGACAACCTGTTCTTCCAAAGAGTGACGCAGGCTTTTCAAGGCCAAATGGGTCTGAACACGAACGCGCACCTCTTGGGGAGAAAAGGGTTTAACAATGTAATCAACCGCCCCCAAATGAAACCCTTCGGTTTTGCAATCCGTCTGGTCCAAGGATGAGAGAAAGATAACCGGAATGGATTCCGTGTTCGGATCAGCCTTGATGCGACGGCAGACCTCCAAACCATTGATTCCCGGCATCATAATATCCAATAAAATCAGATCTGGCGGGAATTCAGTATGAATGGCTTTCAATGCCTGCTCACCATCCTTGGCCACCATGATTTTATATTCATGGCTAAGCATGTTCACCAAGGCATTGATGTTGAACCGTTCATCATCAACGATCAAAATTTTTTGCAGTTCAGACATATTATTTGTTTTTTTCCATGACGGTTATCAATTCGTCCAAACTCTTTATTGCTGCTTCAAAATCAAAATTGGCGACTTGTTTCATCAGAATATGGGTGTGTTCAGCCAATGGACCTCCTTCTAGCAAGCGATAGAGTTCGTTGACCGTTGCTTCCGCAAGCGGATCCATCTCTTTGAGTCGTTGTGCCAAATTTTCCATCAGTGAGACAAGGATGCGCGGATCCACCGACCTTGGCGAACGCACTTCATAGCGTGATTCGGACAGAAGAGCCAATTCTCGCATAATCGGTTCCATGATATTTTCCAGCTGCTCAATCATCGCCGTCGGATCTTCTTCCCCCCCCTGCTTAAACAAGGTATCCAAGGCCCTAGCGATCTGACACAAGGAGTCAGCCCCAATGGTGGCGGCAATCCCTTTGATGGTATGAACGATTCGATGGGCTTGCTCTGGTTCACCAGCAGCAAGAGCTGTGCGTATTTTTAAAATATCTTCATGATGATCACAATAAAAATCATATAATAACTTTAAATATAGTCGTTTATTGCCACCCAAATAGTGCAACCCAATCGAACAATCGATACCAGGAATTTCAATCATCTTAATGATCTCCTTTCTTAGATTATTCTGTCGCCACCCTGAAGAGTTGCGATAGGTCGATCATTCCTTTAAGAACCTTGGCCACACCATCCTGAATCAAGGTACGCATTCCCTCCGCCACGGCAGCATTACGCAACTCCTCAGCCTTAGCACCACCGACGATTCTTTTTTTGATATTTTTAGAGGCCACCAGGAGTTCATGCACCCCAACACGCCCCTTGTAGCCAGTCTTGCCGCATTTTCCGCAACCGCCAGCTCGATACAACACCGTCTCAAGTCGGTTGTAACCCAATTCCGGGAAAAACTCCTCTCCATACAGACGCATCAGACGTTGCCACTCCTCTTCATCTGGCTTGTACTGCTGCTTGCATTCGCCACACAAAGTGCGCACCAGACGTTGCGCCAAAATCCCCAAAAGGGCATCGGCAAAATTCAAAGGATCCAAACCCAGATCCAACAAACGAATAATGGTCTCCGCCGCTGAATTGGTATGCAGTGTGGAAAAAACCAGATGCCCGGTCAACGAAGCCTCAATACCACTGTGGGCCGTCTCCTTGTCACGCATTTCACCGATTAAAATCACATCCGGGTCAGCACGTAAAAAGGCCCGTAACGCCATGGCAAAATTGAAACCAATTTTATGATCAATCTGCACCTGCTGCAAACCCTGCTGGGTAATTTCCACTGGATCTTCCGCTGTCCAGATTTTCCGATCTGGGGTGTTGATGCGCCCAATGACCGCATGCAAGGTCGTTGTCTTACCCGAACCCGTTGGACCGACCACCAAAACAATACCTTGTGGTATATTAACCAAGCGATCTAACTCTTTATAATTATAATCAGATAAACTTAATTTATCAAACGGCAATCCACCTCCAGTAGCCAAAACCCGCAGCACCGCCGCTTCACCGAAGACGGTCGGAATGGTGGCCACCCGCAACTCCAATGGCTGCCCCTTGACCTTGACCACGATTTTACCGTCCTGGGGCTTACGCCGCTCAGAAATGTCCAAACGGGCCATGATCTTGATCCGCGACATCACCGCCCGCATATGGGTGGAAGGGATTTCCAAGGCCGGGCGACAAAGGCCGTCAATACGCAACCGCACCACAGAAGAGTTCCGTCCCGAACCCGGCTCCACATGAATATCTGACGCACCCGCCCGCTGAGCATCGATAATCAATCGGTTGACGAGTTGAATGACGGTATTTTCGTTTTCGTTAATTTCCCCCGCTTCAGTCCCTTCATCAATGCCACCGCCGCCATCCACCACATCCTCTTCTTCGAGTTTGCTGGCCAGACCATGCAAATAGGAAGAGACCGATCCACCCCCCAAATATTGCAGCACGTCCTCGGCGAACCCAACCCGAAAGATATATTTCTTTGCGGGCAAGGCGCGCTGAATCTCCATCTGTCGGGTCATGTCCGTGGGATCATCGATTAAAATGAGGATATCCTCATTGATATCGCCAGCCAGCGGCACCCAAAGCTGACGCCGCAAATAGGACATGTTAAGCGTTTTCAAAAGCTTTTTCGGCGGTGAAATGTTGGGATCATAACGCATGAAAGGGAGCAGATAATAGCTCTCCAACGAAGCCGCCACCAAATCTGGGGAAATTTTCAACTCGCTAACCAACAAAGAGGTCATGGTAACGCCCTCCTTCTTGGTCCGTTTATTGAACTCTTCCAGCTTTTCTGGGGTTAAAAGTCCCAATTTAATCAGGTATTCATATCGACTGGATGTGCCAGCAAACTCTTGATGAAACTTTTTGCCCAAAATACCGGCCAGATGTTTGGCGTAGATCAAATCCGTCTCGGTAAAAGCATCCCCACCCACCTTATTGATAACCTGCAACACCCCCAGCAAAGGCGGGCCAATACGAATGGGCATGGCCATCATCGACCTGGTACGAAATCCCGAACGCTGATCAAAACGGGAGTCGAATTTAAGCGATTTATGAATCTCGCTCAACGCCTGGGCATCATAAACGTCTGGGATGTTGACGGCATTGCCGCTGACTGCGGCATAACCAGCCACAGAATTAGCCGAAAGAGGCACCCGAATTTCAAGCAATTCAACTCCGCTCTTGAATTTCGCGATGATCTCCTGACCATCCCGCGCATTTTGGTAAATGGTGAGACGCTGTGCGACTAGGAACTTGAGGATCGGATCTTCCAGTTCTGGCAAAATCTCAGAAAAGGTCTTGGCCCCCTCAATCCGCGACTGAATCTCATTAAAAAGAGACTGTTTGGCCAGAGGAAGTGGCGGCAACTCTGCGGCAATTTGGGAGGCATCTGGCATGGAAGAGATCATATTACCGTCCTTCAAGGATGACATAGGCCAAGGCGAATCCACCATCATCGGCAAGAGTGACATGAATCGTTGCCACACTGCAATGGCAAGCCAACAAAATGGCTTGCAAACGACGTTCCGCCTCTCCTGAAAGAGTCATCAACGGTTTACCGACGTCATCGTTAAGAGTTTCCACGTCCGTAAACCAAATCCCCTGCCGAATCCCCTGCCCCAACGCCTTGACCAGGGCCTCCTTGGCGGCAAACCGTTTGGCAAAACAGGCGACGGATGTCTTACGCCCCCCACACAGGCGTTGCTCGGCCCCGGTAAAGACCCGCCGGGCAAACCGATCCTGAAAACGGTTCATGGCCTGTTCAATACGCACAATCGGCACCAGATCCGTTCCAATACCCAAAATCATGATGCCTGACTCCGAGCGGCCAACATCAACCGTTTCATCTCCCGCACCGCCGATTCCATACCATCAAACAGAGCCCTGGCAATGATGGCATGGCCGATATTGAGTTCCGTCAAGCCATCGATGCAAGCGATCTCTTCAACGTTGTGATAATGAAGCCCATGCCCGGCATTGACTGTCAAGCCAAGGGAGCAGGCCAATTTCACTCCCTGTTGAATTTTGGTCAACGCCTCCTGGCGACGAAGAGGATCCACAGCTTCGGCATAAGTGCCTGTATGGAGTTCCACCACTGGGGCACCCACCTCGACTGCCGCCTGGATCTGTTCGGGTTCGGGGTCGATAAACAAAGAGACCCGTACACCCGCTTGCGTTAGTTGCCTAGTAGCCGATTGCACCCTTTCGCGATTGCCAAGGATGTCCAATCCCCCTTCTGTGGTCAACTCTTCCCGTTTTTCTGGCACCAAACAGCAATCTGCTGGCTTCCACTGGCGCGCCAATTGGATCATGGCATCGGTAGCTGCCATTTCCAAATTGATCTTGGTCTGTGTCATCTCCAGCAGCAAACGGACATCTTGTTCTTGAATATGACGTCTGTCTTCACGCAAATGGACGGTGATGCTGTCGGCCCCGGCCCGTTCCGCAATCAACGCAGCGGCCACCGGATCAGGATAGCGGACCCCCCGCGCTTGGCGTACCGTAGCAACATGGTCAACATTAACTCCCAATTTTATCATGTTAACACCAAATTGTTAATATCTTGAGCTGTTTTACGTATCCTTTTCATTTTTATTTCACCGGTTTCCGAATAAAAAACGATCTGACGCGCCCATGGCCCACCAATATCCGATGACATCAAATGGAGTCGTTTGGCACGAAAAAACTCCATGGCCATATCAATATTACGTTTTCCCGTATTCAAAACAGGATTTTCCGCATTCCCGGAAAGCGTGTTGAACATCATGCCACCGCCAAACAATTTGATTTCCAACTCAGAACGGGAAACCCCCCTGTGATCAAAATAGGCCAGCATGAACTCCAGGGAACAGGAGACATAATCCCCCAAATCCTGACACAGTTTCAACCCACTCACGCCATGAATGCAACCTTGGGTCGGCTTGCGACCATGACAGATGGCCCCTTGCTTGAGACGCGGATGAAAAAAAGTAACGGATACACAAGAACCCAAAACCGTATGCACCTCAGAAGGGGACGTGCTAATAAACAGTTCGCCAGGATCAAGCCTGATTATTTGCATGGCTTGCGACCTCAAGCCATATACATGGCAACGAACTGGTTAAGCTCGGCTTTCAGACGTGGCACACCACTCCCTCCCATCCATGTCAGCATAGAACCGGCGACTTCTTTATCGATCAAAGAAAAATTGACTCTCAACAACAAGTTCTCCCCACCGTCCTGAGTGTCGGAGAGTGCCAAAAAACTTAAAAGTTCTTCAGGAGCCCCTTTAAAAAATTGCGGTTTCTCACAATGGATTTCCGATGCAAAAAGGGTACTCAAAGAACTGGTACAGGTATACAACAAAACATCCCCGGCCAGTTGCAAAGTCTCCTCCTCGACCTGGAACAACTGCTCCTCAGGGATATGTTCGCCATACAAGGCATCCAAAAAATGACCCATCTCGGTGTCACGGATCATAAGGACAGCCATACCATCGATGGTGTGGTCAGGCCAGATCTGAAATAAGTTGCCATCAATGATCTGATCCGAAGGAAACTCAAACTGATAGCGCATGCCAACCAGACCAATTTCCGCACCAAACAACGACTGGATATATTCAGCCACAGAACTCCCTGGCAGGGAGCAATAAAAAGGGGGTGAGAGCGTAACCTCGGCATCCACCATTTCGCTCAAAGTGGAAGCAACCTTGCCAAAGCTTAAATTGAACAACTCCTTGAAGGCGTCTTCTTCTAGTGCGGTAAGGAGCGGCATCTCATTTCTTCCTTAAGGGCCGATAAAACTCAAGAGACTGCGGAAAGCCTGGACCGTTTCTGATCGATCTCCAACATTTTCCAGTGAATAATCGGAGCCTCCAGCAACCCACTCCAATGAATTTGCGCCAGTTCGCATGCTTCGATAGCCTGGAATCGCCAGGGATCCACCCGGTCTTGCAAATAGCTCTGTTCGCCAAAAAAACCACCGGGATGGATGGTTTCCAAACAACGACCAGACTCTGCCAGGATGGCAATCTGACCTTTGACCACGACCCACAAGAGCGATTGGGCCAACTCCACGTCAACAAAGGCTCCTTTCTCCACCCCAATCGACTCCATGGTCTGGGCAATTCTGGCCAAAAAGACAAACGATGTCTGCTCACCAAACAGCCACGTATGACGCAAAAATCGAATCTTCTCCAATACCTTCTCCAGAATGGAGAAAAGACCGGTATTTTCCAAAAAGGTCTTGAACAAAGGAACCGGAATTCTCAACACCTCGCTATGCGAAAGGGCACGATAACTCCCTTCATCCGCAAGGGTATTCGGGAAAACCTGCTGCAATCCCATAAAGGCCCCAAAGCCAAGATGATAACGAATACCAAAATCCGCATCCAGATAGACCACATCGCCGGAAACCGTCATTTCCACAAAGCCGTTGGGGTCACTCTCCCGACGCAAAAAGGATCCAGCATTCTGTTTGACGATCAATCCATTGATTAACATGCGGATATCATCATCCGAAATTTCCGGCAACAGTTCACGCAAATAATAAAAGGCCCGTTGCCGACGATAATCCTGCTCACCAGGGATCAAGATATCGAGTGCGCCGAAGGCCGATTCCGAACCAATTTCCATCTCCTCAGTCGTCAGTTCCCGTGACAAATGGGCCAGCAGCAACCGCTTGGAACTATCTTCACGAAAATCTTGCGCCATGCCATGGATCATTCCGCCGCCAATGTCGAGCTTTTTCAAATCCACTGGCAGCAAATAGTTTTCTTTAATTTGATTAACGAATTCTGGATCAACCGAGAATGGGCCTGGAGCCATCATTTTTTCAAGCACTGCAAAGGAAGTCAGATCCGTCCAATGGGCATAGGTTCGATAACCATCGCCATCCAAGGCACGAAAGAGCAGCAAAGTGGTTTCCACCGGATGAGGGGAATAGATCGGTTTGACTGCCAAGCCGCCACATTGATTCCAGGTATCGGTTTCCAGATCATGGATCTCAAAAAACTGCGAAAATTTATCCTCACCAAACGACATCAACGCCGCGAACTTCTTGGCAACCGAGGAGCGCACCATGGGTGTGGCAAAGTATTTCAGACGTCGGTCGGTTTGAATCAACGCGGGCAAACCGGCAAAATGATCATCATGGGCATGGGTATGAAAAATCCCTTCCACCTCGCTGATATCGATGCCCAATGCGGTCAAAACGTTCAATACGCCAGGAATGGCGTCAATGAGATAAAAACGTCCCTGAAACATGATAACACTACTCATGCTGGGTCGTTCGGCATCCCATCCATCCCCTTCACCCGTATGCAGGATCGCGAAATAATGACGCTTCACGCGATGATAACCCAAAGGATAGGGAGATTTATAGACTGCATCCTTGGGCAGATTCAAATCCACATCCGCGCTTTGATCCCGATAGGTAAAACGGAAGCGATTGAAACCAATCCGTTGAATCCACGCACCATTACGAATTTCTTTAGGCTTGTCACTCACAATCAGGGTATCGAGAAACTCAGAAGGCTCACGAATCTTGCCAAAGGCAAACTGCAACTTAATCCGCATCATATGGTCAGCCATCGTCTCATCCACCCCAGAGGCGAGGATCTCCTCCCTAGACAACCCATAGTTGCCCCGATGAATGTAGGCCATCTGGGCCATGACCTGATCTTCAGCCCCCATGAGCATAGGCTTGATCCCGGTATTGTTGGGATGGCCTGGAATGATCATCCCTTGGCGATAGAGCATCTGAAGAACGGGAAACTCCGCCATATTGGCAAATCCGCCATGCTGCACCAAAAGATCAGACAACAAGATGACGTTGGGACCGGTTTCAAAGTTGACCCCATTTTTAATCGCCGGGGCATTGAGACCTTTATGCATCAAAAGTTTGACCACCTCTGCTGGACATCCGCACAAGATGTAGAGTCCAGCCTCTGGGATGGGCATCCAAAAAACACCTGGGGCCACATGGATGGTCAGAAGGTTGCCCATGGAGGCCCGTAACGCCTCCTGCGCCTTTTCCAACTCCTGTGTGCGCTCTCTGACCTGCTGTTCCAAGAAACGACTTTGGTTGGCCAGTGCCAAATGGGTCCGCAACCGGGCCATCAAAATGACCGGATTGATCGGCTTGTGAACATAATCAACCGCGCCCAACTCAAACCCGACGGACTCATCCCCACTTTGACCACGGGCCGTTACAAAAATAATGGGGATGTGTTGGGTCACCAAGTTGGCCTTGAGGCGTCTACACACCTCGAAGCCATCCATATCCGGCATCATGATATCCAACAGAATCAAGTCGGGTGGGGTATCCGAAACGGCCCGGAGCAATGCCTGCTCTCCACTTTTGGCCACCACAGTCTTGTAGTGATCCCGCAACAAACCAATCATGACATCAATATTGGTCTTCTCATCATCAACGATCAGGATTCTGCTTTGTCTCTCTTCCATGATCCATACTCATAAATGCGCCAGATATTTGGGTTTATACAATCGATCCTTGAATAATTCTATCCTTTACACAGGAAGGTAGCAGGTAAAAATCGCGCCACAATCCGAACCGTTGACCACCTCGATCTCTCCATGATGAGAATCCACAATTTTTTTAACGATGGAAAGCCCCAACCCCGTACTTTTTTCATGATCTGTCGGACGCACGCTCAATTTCTGAAAAACCCCGAACAAACGGTGCCGTTCCTCATCGGGTATCCCCGGCCCCTGATCCCGCACTTGAAAAAAAATCCGATCTTTTTGTTGCCCAGTGCTAACCGTGATTTCGGAATTCGATGGCGTAAACTTGATGGCATTGCTGATCAAATTATCAACGACCTGGGCCATACGATCCCAGTCAATAGAGGTTTGCGGGACGGGATGCAAGTCAGTAATCATGAAAACCCCTTTTTTCTCTGCAATAAACCGCATCAACTGCACCCGTGACGTGACTAGGTCAACCAAACTGGCAGGGCGGGCATCCAGGACAAATCGACCGCTCTCGATGAGAGAGACATCCAGCAAATCGTTGATCAATGTGAGCATTTGGTTGGAGACATCATAAATATTTTGAATAAACTCCTGCTTTTCCTCTTCAGTCAGTTTGATACTGAGCAATATTTCGCTAAGCCCAGAGATGGAACTGAGCGGATTGCGCAGATCATGGGCCGCCATGCCGATAAAGGTATTTTTCAGCTCATTGAGTTCCAACAGACGCTTTTTTTGTCGTTGCAACATCAAATGGGTCTGAATTCGCGCCAAGGTGACCGTTGGATTGAAGGGCTTGCGAATAAAATCGACGGCCCCAAGCTCCAACCCCCTGGTTTCGTCCTGGGTTGAGTCCTTACCAGTGATAAAAATGATCGGAATGGCAGAAGTGGCTTCGTCCGACTTCAAACGACTGCACACCTCAAAACCATCAATGTCTGGCATCATGATGTCTAGCAGAATCAAATCTGGCCGTGGGGTGGTGTTGGCCCGTTTCAACGCCTGTTCGCCATTTTTGGCCACGACAATCTTGTAATCGTCCCCCAACAATTCCACAAGAATATCAATATTGATCTTCTCATCATCGACGATTAAAATTTTTTCGCTCTCTTCACTCATAACACTTCCCTCAATGGCTCAACACCGGGGAGAAAACAGGTAAAAGTCGCTCCCTGATCACTATTATTGACCACGGTGATCTCTCCATGATGGGCATCCACAATATTTTTGACAATGCACAAACCCAACCCCGTCCCTTTCTCCTGGGCTGTGGGAAGAACACTCAACTTTTGAAAAGCCCCGAACAGTCGATGCCGGTCGGCCTCAGGGACACCCGGTCCCTGATCCATCACTTGAAAAAAAATACGGTCATCCTGTTGCCCGGTACGAACAGTAACCTGCGTATTTGGCGGCGTAAACTTAACGGCATTGCTGATCAGATTATCAACAACCTGCGCCAAACGATCCGAATCAAAATTAGTCAAAGGGGTGGGTTGCAAATCAAGGAGGATGACAACCCCTTTTTTCTCTGCGCCAAACCGCATCAATTGCACACGCGCCTTCACCAGAGCGGTCAAATCAGCAGCCCGCTTATCCAAAATAAAATGACCACTTTCAATCACGGAGACATCCAGCAAGTCATGAATCAATTTTAACATCTGGGTAGCGACGTCATGAATGGTCTGGACATATTGCGCTCTTTCCATTTCAGTCAGTTCCATGGTGAGCAAAGCATCACTGAAGCCACAAATGGAAGCAAGCGGGTTACGCAAATCGTGAGCCGCGATTCCAATGAATTTATTTTTTAAATTATTCAGATCTTGAAGTTTTTCACTTTGTTTTCGCAAAAAGAGATGCGCTTGAATCCGCGCCAAGGCAACCGCCGGAATAAAAGGCTTGCGGATGTAATCCACCGCCCCAAGGGCCAGCCCTTGCGTTTCGTCCTTGCACGCATCCTTGCTGGTGATGAAGATGATAGGAATGGAAGCCGTAACCTTGTTGTCCTTCAGACGACGACACACCTCGAAACCATCCATATCTGGCATGATGACATCTAACAAAATCAAATCGGGTCGAGGTGTGCCAGTGGCACGTTTGAGTGCCTGTTCGCCATTGGTGGCCACCAAGACCTTACATTCATTCTTGAGCAAATCAACCAAAATTTTAATATTAACCACGTCATCGTCAACAATTAATATTGTTGCGCTATCTTCACTCATGGCGTCTCCCCCTCACAAGTACTGGGCTCTTCAAAACAGACCGCCTGATTGCGACCATTCTGTTTGGCTTGGTAGAGAGCCTGATCGGCCATGGTGATCAAGTCCAATGTCCGTTGTTTGACAGTTGGAATGATAGAAGCAATTCCAATGCTCAACGTGACATGACCCGCAGATTTTGAGAAGGCATGGGGAATTTCCAAGGCGCGAATGGCCTGCAAAACGCGCTCTGCCGCGATACGCGCTCCAGCCTTGTTGGTTTCCGGCAGGATGCAAGCGAACTCCTCCCCACCATAACGGGCCGCAAGGTCCGCAGTTCTGGGCATGGATGAGGCAATGCATCCAGCGACCTGTCGCAAAACATCATCCCCTTCAGAATGCCCATAATTATCATTGAATAACTTAAAATAATCGATGTCCATCAGCAAAAGGGCGAATGAGTGGCCATAGCGCAAGGAACGAACCCACTCATAATCCAAAAACTGATCAAACCTTCGCCGGTTTGGGATGGCCGTCAAACCATCGAGAACCGCCATACGCTCCAGCATATCTCCCCGTCTTTTCAATTCGATGTGGGTCTTTACCCGCGCCATAACAATAGAGGGGTGATACGGCTTGACAATATAATCCACAGCCCCCACTTCAAACCCTCTCGTCTCACTCTCTTCCGAGGAGTTGGAGGTTACAAAAATTATTGGAATATCTCGCGTCCTTATATCACCTTTTAATTTCTCACAAACCTCATATCCACTCATATCCGGCATATTGATATCCAACAAAATCAGATCTGGCAAAGGGTGGGATTGTATGCGTTGCAAGGCCTGCAACCCACTTTTGGCTGAAACGATACGATAATTTGGACGCAGAAATGAAACCAGAATATTAATGTTGATCATTTCATCATCAATAATAAAAATTTTGGCACGTTCCTCTTTACTTTCCATGTCACGATATCCTTAAACTTTCAACCCCAAGGCGGTTGCTACCCGTTGTAACGTCTCGCGAGCCATATCGAAATCATAATCCTCGATTTGACCTGTCAGCAGCCGCATATCTTTCGAGTGTTCCGTATTTCCCATCATTTCAACCGCAGAAACGACCACATCTTGCGCGTCAGAATCCCCTTCGTCAATCAATATCACGAGTTTGGCAAACAACTCTTGCAAACGGTTTTTGTCCAACGTGGAAGGGGCGGACTCGTTGACGCTCAAAGAGGGCGATTGCACGACAAGCGGTGCCAAAACCTCCATGACCAACGCCACTTCCGGGGTCAACTGCTTGAGTACCGTCTCAACCTGAGGTGCGTCCTGCTTGATCAAGGCCGCCTCCAAAAGCGCGGCAAGCCTATGCAACTCCCCAGCCCCAATGGTGCCGCTCACCCCTTTGAAAGTATGCGCCAAACGCACCGCCACATCCTGCGCCCCCTGAGCCAATTCTGCCTCAATTTTGGCGATAATATCATGATTCCGGGTATACACATCACCCAAAACCTTCAAATATAATTTTTTATTGCCATTCATGTTACGCAAACCAGCCGCCATGTCGATCCCTTCCAGCGCATTCGGCAAGACAATCTTCTCTTCGACAACAAAAGGCGGGACAGAAGTTTTTGCATTCATTGGTTTGACCAATTCACGACATTGAACATATTTGGCCATGGTGGCAAACATCGTTGAGGGATGGATTGGCTTGCTGATGTGATCATTCATGCCCGCATCCATGCACTTTTCCCGATCCCCAGACATGGCGTTGGCCGTCATGGCAATAATGGGTACTGCGCCAAACTTGGCATCCGCTCGAATGGCCTGCGTGGCAGCGTAGCCATCCATGACCGGCATTTGAATGTCCATCAACACCAGATCAAAGGAGTCTGCCTTGACTGCAGCCACAGCCTCCTCGCCGTTGGCGGCGATTTGCACCACAATTCCCTCTTCTTCCAGAAGCTCACGAGCCACCTGCTGATTAATTTCATTATCTTCCGCCAACAACACCCTAAGCCCCTGCCAGTTAATGGCAATCTCCTTTTTGCTGCGAGAACTCACCTCGCCAAAAGGGGTTTCCTGATGTGCTACATCATCCTTCATTACCAGCAAAACCGTATCAAACAGCACCGAAAGATTGACCGGCTTGGTGAGAAAGGCGTCGATGCCAGCCCCTTGAGCGGCCTGCATGACATCTTCACGGGCATAAGCGGTCACCATGACAATCTTGGGAAGAACCATATCAGGGAAGAGTCGGCCAATCTCCTTGGCTGTATGGATGCCATCCATCTCCGCCATCTTCCAATCCAGGTAAACCATCCGAAACGGATTTTGCTGTTCAATTGACTTTTTAATTTCGACAATCGCCTCCTCTCCTGAAGCCACACAGGTGACCTGAAACGAAAAAGATTCGAAAGACTTCTGCAATATTTCCCTGGAAACCACATTGTCATCGGCCACTAAAACCCGCAACCCGACCATATCTTTCGACGGCAAACGAAAGCGGCGACGCTCCTTACTCTTTTTGGAAAAATTGGCGGTAAAATGAAACGTACTCCCTTTCCCCGCGATACTCTCGACCCAAATACTCCCTTGCATCATTTCCACCAGACGCTTGCAGATGGTCAGTCCCAATCCCGTGCCACCAAATTTGCGCGTGGTGGAGGTATCGGCCTGGGAAAAGGCAGAAAACAACCGCCCCATCTGCTCTTCAGTCATACCAATGCCGGAATCTTTCACCGAAAAATGGAGCAAAACCTGCAACTCTTCCAAGTGATCCGCGACAACCGAGACGATGATGTCCCCCTGTTTGGTAAATTTGACCGCATTGTTGACCAAATTGATCAGGATCTGTCCCAAACGCAAAGGATCCCCAATCAAGTTGATGGGAACCTTGGGATCCACATGAAAAATGACCTCCAGCCCCTGCTCCTCAGCCTTCAAGGAGACCAGATTGGCCACGTTGTTGAGAACATCCTCCAGATAAAACGGCACGCTCTCCATGGTGAGCTTGCCAGCCTCAATCTTGGAAAAATCCAAAATATCATTGATGATGCCAAGGAGCGATTGAGCCGCCGCATGAACTTTGAAAACGTAATCCCGCTGTTTCAAATTCAAATCGGTCTTCAAGGCCAAATGGGACATGCCAATAATGGCATTCATCGGAGTGCGAATCTCGTGACTCATATTAGCCAGGAAATCACTTTTCGCCTTATTGGCCTCTTGGGCGACCTCCTTAGCCAATTGCAACTCATGAGCCTGATTACGTAAAATATGTTCGCGCGAAACAGTATTGGTGATATCCTGGATCTGAATCAAACAATAGCGGGTCTCGGCAGAATCCCGAATGGCCTTGATCAAAACCATCTGGCTCATCCGAGAATTTTCATTCGACTTTTCCGAAGCGGTGAACAAAGGGAAAGGGGTGGGAGTCAAACGGTGTGAGAGTATGGTGGGCAACCCAGAATTCAAAGCACTTTCCACGGCCCGGGAGATACGGGAGTTCTTAAGCTCTGGAAATATCTCCAGCAAAGAACGATTCAGCACATTTTCGACAGAAATCCGCGCCCCTTTTTCCATCCAATCGTTCCAAAGGACGATATTCTGATCCGAATCAAGCAAAATCGTCCCTACCGCGCTGACATCCAACGCCCTTTGAAGCAATACTTTATCTAATTCTGACATGCGATACCAAAAAATTATAGGTTAGCCAATACTGCCTTTAACTCTCTCTTCAAGATCTCCATCGAATATTCTGAAAACAACAACACAACAAAACCACTTAAAGTATGCTGGGTATTTTCCTCATCGTTGGTCTTGAAGTCCATCATCAACACAAAGGCACGCTCGCTATTCTCGGCCCCTTCTGACATCAGGGATTGTTTCTGAGCGGCGAGATGAGAAGAGATATCCAACAAAAAGTTGCTGCTCCCTTTCAAGAATTCAGCGGCCTCGAACTCAAACTCGATGGACATCATTTGAGTAAAGCTCTCAAGAAAGGCATTCAAAACAACATTTCCCACATCCTGCAAAGTCTCTTGTTCCAATTCCATCAACACTTCCAAGGGGATCTGTTCATTCAACAAGGTACGCACCAGCTCAAGACTCTCAGCCCCCGGAAAGATCAGCAGTGCGGTACCGGTCAACTCTCCGGTGAAATTTTGTCGAATGGCAACCAGTTTTTCCTCTTCATTGGCCACAAGCATTTTGGTAGCCTCTTCGTAAGGAACCACCTTAAGTTGAGGCAAAGAAAGCAAAACCTCATTGTTGACCATTTGACTTAAAGAGGCTGCGGCCATCCCAAGCCCCATGTTGAAAAACTCCTTCAGGGCATCCTCTTCCATCTCAGTCAAACAAAACATATTCTCACCTCTTGGTTGGTTTGAATCATTATAGTTGTACATTTTCAATTAAATTTTTTGCAATATATCCGCAATTTTATTTTGCGCAATTGGTTTTTTAATAAAACCAATCCCCATACTCTCCGCCCGTTGATGCATCCGTTCTTGAATATTGGCCGTCACCAGATAGACCGCCAGATTGGGTTGTTTTTCAAGCAATTTTTCCGCCAATTCAAGGCCATTCATACCTGGCATATTAAAATCCAGCAACGCCAGTTGGATTGATGCGTCCGCCAAAGCCAAGGCTTCCTCTGCATCCTTGGCCTCCACAAGTGTCCACTCCTTGAAACTGGTGGAAAAAATCTTG
>JADFYY010000249.1 GCA_015232825.1 Magnetococcales bacterium | reverse complement strand
CGTGGTATCCTTCACATGTAACCGCAACAATTCTTCAATGAACTGGTTCATATATCGTTTATTAATTATCATAAACTAACATTAGTTTTATTTCCAAGACCATTTTCGACCAAACAAAAAGCACAAACCCAAGGTCAGAGGGTTTCTTTGTTTGTGTAAGTAATAAATGCCTTTAACGCCGAATTAATGCGGGCTTGATACCCACTACCAGCACTACGGAACCATGTAAGGACATCCTGGTCAAGCCGTAGCGTTATCATCTCATTTGATTTTGGCGTTACCAATTGTGCGCGTTCAAACCATGCCCTATCAGGCATGAAAGTATCTGGATCACTGGCAACAGCCTGTGCAATCTCTTTGTCCGCTTTAGATTTCATCGAGTCCACTCCCACCTTTGCAGGCTGCATACGACTTTAATTAGAAATTCCTAATTGCACTCGAATCGCATCCTCTACAGCCAGCATATCTGCCTTGGATAAAGTGCCAAGCTGCCTTTTCAGGCGGCTCTTGTCTGCCGCCATAATCTGGTTGGCCATTCTTTGCCCTGCTTCCCATCCACAGTAACCAACGCCTCACCTGGGTAATGGCGAGTCGTGTTGCTGGTCAGAGGTACCACGATCACTCGTGCCAAATTTCGATTGGCTGCATCCGTGCTGACAATAATAGCGGGTCGCATCTTACGAATTTCACTCCCAACTGAAGGGTCGAACTCCACCCACCAAATTTCACCGCGTTTCATTGGCCATGTCTTTTGTAAAGCTGTTGCACCATTCCATGGCTTCTCTCTCGCGTTCTTCGTCAGCCGCCATCATCTGATAACCCTCCTCCAGCGTGGCATCCTTCACATGTGACCTCAATAATTCTTCAATGAACTGGCTCATACGTCGTTTGCCAATCGTCCGAAACAACCCTTCGTATACAGCTTCATCCAGTGTGATCATCATTTTTTTACGCATAGCACTCTCCCCTGACCGGCCTTTATATGCAAAAAAAGGGGCGGAATCAATCCGCCCCTCTTTAAGAACATCAATACGGCTTGGTGAAATGAAACTTAGAAGTCCATTTTCACAGAAGCTTGCAGATAATGCATGGTGTCTTCGGTAGCAGCAGTACCAACAGCGTTGTTGCTACGATTTGGATCTACCCAAGTACCGGAGAGATCCAGCGTGGTGCCTTCCTGAATCTTGGTGGAGAAGCCCAAGGTTCCGCCCCAAGCTGAACGATAAGGAGCTGCGCCAGCCACACCATTCGTGATCGTCTCTTCAACCAAACGAGCATAGTCCAAGCTCGGCTTGATGGTCCAGGCCCCAGCATTGATAGCCAAACCAGCACCAACGCCCCACATATTGGAAACATCGGTAGCGATGTTGGTCGTAGCAGCGGCACCATTAGCACCACCACCCAGCGTGGAGGAGAGTGCGCGCTCCATCAGGTCATGAGCACCAGCTCCTCCAGAGTCCCAGGTCGGGGACCAGTGGGGTTGATCGCCACCAGCAACCGGAGCCGTATAGTCTTCGCTACCATAGAAGGCATAAGCATTCCATCCGCCAAAGCCAGTCTTGCCCTTACCACGCAAGGCCAACAGCACGCCAGAGTCATCAAGCTGGCTGTCATTGGTCACGTTGCTCATGCCAGTTTCATAAATGGCAGTACCAGTCAGATCAATACCTTGAATTTGGCCACCCAAGGTGAGAGCAAGCCAGCCATCATTGACACTACCCGTGCCAGTTTTTGCACCCAAGCCATTTCCTACAGTACCCAGAACGGGGTTGGCAGCAACGGCAGTCACGGAATTATCTTCATGCAGGTAAGCACCAGTCACTTGATAATCGATGGAATTAACTTTACCCAAAGCACTCAACACATAAAGATCAGTGTCCATATGATTGGCGTTAACACCAACAGTCATCGCACTACCTTCAGCAACCTTGACATCCGCACCAATCACGGTCACGCCACCAAAATTCTTGGACAGCAAGATGGTGCCATAGGATGTAACGTCATGGTCAACCAAGATGCCATCGTTCAAAGCGACGGGCATGTTACCAACTTTCAAGCCAACGCCCCAAGCTTCGGTTTCCAACCACAACTGACGAACCTGCCAGTTGGCTGTTGTGGCGGTTGTACCAACGGCCAACGTAGCATCATTACCTTGGACCGTATTATTGTCCAGAACGCGGGTCACCAAGTGGGCATGGGATTTGTCACTGGCTTTCATGTCTACATTGAGTTGCAGACGCTGTGCCCAGTAATTGGCATTCTCATCGCCAGCGGCGTCACCCGGCGTATTGTCCATGGAAGCCATACGGAATTGATAATAACCACCAATTTTTGTCTCACCCGCATCAGCGGCCTGAGGAGCGGCCAGAGCCACGGCGGCCAGAGCAGCAGTACCCAAAAGAATAGACTTTTTCATTTTTTGATCTCCAAAGTTCGTTGCTAGTTTTGATACCCGGACAACCCGGGAGTCCTTATTTATGTGTCTTTTACAACACCCTGTTGCGAAAGTGTCACAATCCGGTGTGATGGGTATATACTGAAGCCCAATCACGAGTCAAGAAAAAAAATGCACATCCCTTCAAATTAAGTATATCCTAATAAACTGATTTACCCTTAACCGCCCTTTTCTAAGTTCAAAGCCTTCATTTCTCATGGCTTTGTTCGATGCTGCCCGGTTACGAATATTTATAATGCAACGCCGGTGCCAATTCTTTCAGAGGGTGTGAAATTGGCTCTGGGCCTCATTTTTGCC
>JADFYY010000248.1 GCA_015232825.1 Magnetococcales bacterium | reverse complement strand
TCCCAAGGCGTGGGAGCACAAAAGTCAGGATTTCGTCAGTTTACCACGGGTGGTTATGAAACCTCCTGCATTGTCCCTTTGACAGACAAACGCTACCTGGTCCTGGAAGATGAAGAAGATTTTCCCATAACCATGGTGACTATGAATCCAGATCATACCCTCACCGCCAAGGAAGGGGATGCCAGTGGCTTGATTAAGGTAGTGGGAGGATTGGATGATCTGGAAGGATGTGCCATGGATGGCAAGGAACGCATCTACGCCATCACCTCCCACTCCCGTAGCAGCAAAGGGAAGGCGGAGTTTAAAAGGGAAAAACTGGTGCGTTTTTCAATGCAGGGGGAGCAGTTTATCCAACCCAAGGTGTTTCCATATCTTAAAATGGTAATCTTGGAACAGTTTCCCTTCTTGCAGGAAGCGGCTGAAGTGGAAGATGTGAAAAACATGGGTGGATTCAATATCGAAGGGTTTGCCTTGGATAGAGAAAACCATCATCTGCTCATTGGTTTTCGCAGTCCTCTGGAAAAGGGCAAAGCCCTGATTTTACGCCTGACCAATCCCGATGATGTCTTTGATAAAGGCGTGGACCCGGTGTTTGCCAAGGAGCCGGTGTGGCTTGACTTGCAGGAGTTTGGCATTCGGGCCATGACCTATGATACGACCAAAAAAGGGTTCTGGATCATCAGTGGCCCAGTGGCCAAACGGGATGATGTTCCCTTCCAGTTGTGGTTTTGGAATGGCAAAAACGACTCCCCTGCAAAACATGCCACCATCGGCACTCTGGAAGGAGTAAAAAGGGGGGAGGGGATTACCTTGAGTCGTGATGGCAAATGGCTCATCATCGTCAGTGATGACGGTAATCGATTGGAAAAAAGATTCAGCCACTATCTGGTGGTGGATGCAAATCTTGTTAAGGTTCACTAAACGTTACCTCTTTAAGAAGGCAATCGAGGTCAGATCATGTTTCCCTTGAATATGATGCAAAGCTGGAACCGCATGTGCGACAGTCAGTTTTACGATGTGTCTGCCTTGACGGGGGAAGAAAGAAAGGATCTCTCGGTGATCGAAAACCCGGAAGGGGCCATAATCGTGGTCTATCCGGCCAAGGATAAGAGGAATATTCTTCATTATCAACTAGATGACTTTATCAGCGAACTGGTGGACGGCCAGTTGCCAGTACGTACCATTGCCATTGCCGGAGTGGGAAGTTCTGCCCTGGGAACAGCGGCTTTGTCACGCAATATCGCTGATTATATTGGTGAACCTGTTTGCGGCATCATATCCGGCATGGGCATGGTAGATCTGCTCACGGAAGGGTTGGGCGGCTGGTATGTCCTGGGAGCGCGAAATATGATCCGTGACTGGGTTTCTCGCTCCTTCTCCATGAGTGGTATTCCTTTAGAATCAAGCAAATCCACTACTGACGGGGATCCTTTTCCTGAACATTTTGTCCCTGGCTCCCCCGACTCCCTTGCCTTGTTGAAAATTCTTCTGGTTGCTGCCCACAAGCTGCGCCTCATCGTCGGACACAGTAAAGGAAACTATATTATCGAAAATGCCATGGAGGGTTACGTAGCCTTCTGTCGGCAACAGGCCAAGGCCATCAGTGACTTCCAAATTGTCACCCTGAGTGCTTTAGTAAGATTTCCTAGCGAAATCAAAAGTGTGAAACAGGTCATCGGCGGCATGGACTTTTTTGGGGCCATGAACTCCCGCCCCTTCCTGGACGCCAAGACCCTTCCTTTGGCCACCCATACCACCAATCCCGAACGACCTTTTCCCCTGATTGTGGCCAAAGCACTGGAAGTAGCTGGCATTGCGAAAAAAAATTAATCCCGAACCTCTAGATGGCATTGTGTCAAACGGTGAGACAATAGTGTCTCAAAGTGTCTCACCGTTTCTTAATGAAACCCCTTTGAATCCTTGGCGCGTCTCTGATGTTGTCTAGTAATATCAATAGAATAAGAAAAATAGTTGATTTGGCATGCCTTCTGCTTTGTTCTTATTCGGGTGTCGAATGGTTTGCCCCTTTTTTTTGTGTGCGATATCGAGGGTAGGGTGAATACCGGATAGGTGGAAAAATGCTAACTTTTTCCCACTATTTGTGCTACAGTTTCGCCATCAAATAACCGGGTAAAAATTCGACTAAACACGACAAGAACCAAGAGCGTCGGAATGAACTCTGAGGGTTCGTTTCAACCAAGAGAGGTTAACGAAATGAAAGACAATATGGTTTCTGGTGTAGCTCTGGCCTTTTCCCCTATTGCCATGATTGATCGTTCTTCACCAACCAAGCCGATCCCACCAGTGACCAACGAACTGGTAACCGCCATCATCCGTGGTGACCTGGATACCGTAGACACCCTGCTGAAAAATGGCAAAAGCTTAACCGCCGTCGGCCAAACCCGTAATACTCCCCTTATGTGGGCCGCAGAATACAATCAGGTCGCCGTGGTTAATCGTCTGCTGGAAGCCAATGCAGAAATCAATGCCAAAAACCGCTGGGGTAATACCGCCCTGCACTTGGCCGTCCAGTGGGGCTACGAACAACTCGCCCTGCTGCTGCTTTCCGCTGGTGCCGATGTCAACGCCATCAACAACCAAGGCCGCGATGCCCTCATGGTCGCAGCACGCCACGACCATCGTAACATGGCCAGAATGCTCCTGGACCGGGATGCCGACCTCCACCGTGCCGATACCGTCATGGATGAAACTGCCCTGATGATCGCCGCTAAATGGGGTTCCGGCGGTATCGTTGACC
>JADFYY010000247.1 GCA_015232825.1 Magnetococcales bacterium | reverse complement strand
ATGTTCACCACGTCCAGTACCAAATACCGCATACGGACTTGGTAAACGTCCAGGCCGGGAACTGGAACAATCATCTCGTTGACATCAAGCGGAACATCCCATCTTTGTTTTCCAGTATACACCACAACCGGCAGGATTGGTGGCAGTTTTTTGTCTGGCAACTGTTTTGCCCGGCGCAAGTCCTGGTACAGGGAGAACATGTAGTCTCCCACCCGCAGGGGCATGAAGTCGTCTATCGATGACTGAAATTCCAGCAGAATGTAGACCTCCCGATCACGGGTTCAATTTGTTAAGCGCAGGAGAATATGAAAAATCCCTGACCATCTTAACCCAGCGTCTAGGAAAGACCCACCCCAACACACGCTTAGTCCAAAAAAACCTTGACGACTTAAAATCTAAAATGAATAAATTTTAAGCCATATAAATTACTAAAAACATTAACAATAAAACAGCAAAATATCACCCCAGCAATCTGGCTACATTTTACAACCAATCATCCATTTTTATTAGGACACTCTGGATTCAAACAATCCACAAACAAACAGAGGGAGTGGTCCTGGACCGCGAACCCTCGTTCCAGGGCGATCTCTTTCTGTCGTTTTTCAATCACCGGATCCACAAACTCCACCACATGGCCACATTGCAAACAAACCAGATGATCGTGATGCTCTCCCTGGTTGAGTTCGTAGATGGCTTTGCCAGACTCGAAATTGCTCCGCGACAAAAGACCAGCATGCTGAAATTGAGTCAATACCCGATAAATGGTGGCTAAGCCGATATCTTCGCCTTCGCTCAGCAACCTTTTATACACATCCTCAGCACTCATGTGCTGGCCTGCATCGCTCACAAACAGACGCAATACCATCATCCGTGGAGCCGTGGCCTTGAGACCGGCATTCTTTAAATCCTGATTCATGTCCATGGCATACCCCAAAAAACTTAGTATCACGATTGACAAATTTTACCATTAACCCAAAAAAAAGCAACCACGCATTTTATCAATTGTGGGACGAACGCTTGAACTCTACCAGAATCACACCCTAAAATAGCCTCTTGGACAAGATTCAACAATACGCTCACATCATGAGGAGGCCGCCATGATCAAACAGATCACCGCTTTTTTGTTCGCCTTGAGCCTGTGGACCCTGACGTTCTCAGCCAAGGCGGATGTTTTAATCCTGACCCATGGCTATTTAGGCAGTGCGACCTCATGGGAATACAGTGGGGTTGTCCCCATTCTCGTTGCCAATGGCTGGCAGCGGGCTGGCATTCTCCAAACCGGACTAGGTGGAGTCCAAGAACTCCCTGCTCCCGGCCAAACGGCGAAAAACAAAATCTATCTGATAGAGCTTCCCTCAGCCGCACCTTTGGGGGTGCAGGCGGATTATCTGGCTCCCATGATCTCCATGCTGACCACCCGCCATCCCAAGGAACGGTTTATCCTAGTCGGTCACTCCGTGGGCGGGGTGGTGCTACGTCTAGCCATGGTCCGCCGACAAATCCCCACGCCGTTGGCCCTCATCACCCTAGCCTCTCCCCACTTGGGAACCCCACGAGCCGAACAGGCCCTCGATGCGACCAACGATGTTTGGCCCATTGAAATCGTCAAGGAGTTCTTTGGAGGAGACTCCTACCAAACCTTGAAATTCTCTCGTGGACTCTATCTCGATATTGTCCGTCAATATCCCGGTTCCCGGCTTTTTTGGCTCAACAACCAACCCCATCCCGATACTCGCTATTTCTCTTTAGTTCGTAGCACCCCTTTTGTCATGGGGGATATCCTGGTTCCCGGCCCCAGTCAAGACATGAACAACATTCCAGCCTTGCGTGGTCGCGCCAAGACGCATATCGTGGCTGGTGGTCATGAACTGGCCTACCCAGACGGCTTTATTTTAAATTCACTGCTCAAGGATCTCTCCAAATGATCAATCACGACCCCGCCCTTTTACGTCACGAACACCATTTTGGTCTTGACGTCCAACTTGCGGCGGAACGCAAAACCTACTGGGTCATTGGCCTGACCCTGATCACCATGATTGCGGAGTTGGTGGCTGGCTATGCGACGGGGTCCATGGCCCTCACCGCCGACGGCTGGCACATGGGCACCCATGCCGCTGCCCTGACTCTGGCCGCATTCGCCTATATCTTTGCCCGTCGCAACGCCAACAATCCACGCTTTACCTTTGGTTCTGGCAAAATCGCCCCTCTGGGTGGATTCGCCAGTGCTGTGGCCTTGAGTATCGTGGCCCTACTCATGGCCATTGAATCCATCCAACGCCTGCTCTCTCCCGTGGAGGTGGAATTCTCCTCGGCCCTGTTCGTGGCCGTGTTGGGACTCTCCGTCAACTTGATCAGTGCGTGGCTGCTTGGCCATGATCACGACCATGGACACGGACATCACCATGACCACGACGACCATCATGACCATGACGACCATCATGCCGAACACCAAGACCACAATCTCAGAGGAGCCTATTTGCACGTCCTCGCAGATGCCTTGACCTCGGTGGCCGCCATCATAGCCCTCATCTGCGGCATGACCATGGGTTGGGTGTGGATGGATCCGTTAATGGGAATCGTTGGTTCACTCGTCATTAGTGTCTGGGCCTTTGGACTCATTCGAGACAGTGCCAAAACTTTGCTAGACGCAGAAGATAACACTCATTTGCAAAAAAAAATCAAACAACTCCTGCAAGCCAACGACTCCTGCGAAATCGCAGATCTCCATGTCTGGCGTGTTGGCCCTTCCAGTCATGCCTGTATCGTCTCTCTGTTGACCCATCAAC
>JADFYY010000246.1 GCA_015232825.1 Magnetococcales bacterium | reverse complement strand
GGGTGTTGGCGGTTTTGGCGCGTCGTGCGGCCTGGAATCGGAATGAACTGCTGGCAGGCCTTGGTTTGATCGTCGGGATGTTGGGTTTGGGGTTTAGTTATGGCCATTTTCGTTTGCAGGAACTCGCAACGAATAGTGTGCAACAGATTTCGACGACTCCAGTGCGGATGGCCCTGATTCAAGGCAACATCGCCCAGGATTTAAAGTGGGATTCGGTTCGTCAGGAGGAGTGGTTGCGTCGCTATCTGGATCTCTCTTTGCAGTTGGATCAACCCGCAGATTTAGTAATTTGGCCTGAAACAGCGGTGGCTTTTTTTCTGCAAGCCTCGCCCAAGGAGTTGGAACGCATTGTGGATTTAAGTCGCAGGTTGGGGGCTCCCATTCTGACCGGGACTCCCATGGCGGATCAGGATGAAAGCAAGGAGTGGCAATTTTATAACAGTATGGTGATGATCGGCGCGCTGGAGAAGGGAAACTTTCGTCAGCGATATGACAAGCACCATTTGGTTCCATTTGGCGAGTATATCCCTTTTCGCATTTTGGCTCCCCAGACACTCCATAAATTGACGCATGGCACCAAGGATTTTTCTTCTGGGAAAGGCCCGCTCTCTCTGCCATGGGATTTTGGGGCCATTGGTCCTTTGATCTGTTATGAGGTTATTTTCCCTGACGAGGTACGGCAATTGGCTTTGCATGGGGCGCAATGGTTGATCAATCTGACCAACGATGGTTGGTTTGGGGATACGGCCAAGCCTCAACATTTGGCCATGGCCCGGATGCGGGCGGTGGAGAACCGGTTGCCTATGATCCGTGTGGCCAACTCTGGCATTTCAGCGGTTTTCAACCATTTGGGACACGAGTTGGCCCGTATTCCGGCCAATGAGAAGGGGGCCATTGTGGTTTCGGTCTCCCGTGGTACGGGTCAGAGCGTTTGGGTTCGGACTGGAGAATATTGGATTTGGTTATGGTTGAGTTTGTGTGTGTTCTCCTGGTTGTTAACCTTTCGGCAAGGGAGAAGGGATCAAAATGTCTGAAACCGCAGGGCGTCCAAGTTGGGATCGACATTGGATGGATGCCGCACGGCTTGCGGCCCAGATGAGTACGTGTGTTTCGGGTCGCAAGGTTGGGGCGGTATTTGTGCGTGACAAACGATTATTGGCCACAGGATTTAACGGCGTTCCGAGTGGTTATCCCCATCCTGAAGTCTGTTTTCGGCGACAGACAGGGGTTCCGAGTGGTCAGGGATTGGATTTATGTGTCTGTGCCCATGCTGAAGCCAACGGTATTGCCAATGCGGCACGGCATGGTGTTTCACTAGAAGGGGCAAAGGTCTACGTCACCTGCCAACCTTGTGCGGCTTGCATGGGGATGTTGGCTAATGTGGGGATTAAGCATGTGGTTTTTGGTGGGCTTTATCCAGATGAGCGGTCTCAGGCTATTGCGGATTATGCAGGCATTGAGTTGATCGGTCTGCCAGAAGATCAACGATAATGATTGGTACCCGACAAGGGACTCGAACCCTCACGCTGTAAGGCACGGGAACCTAAATCCCGCGTGTCTACCATTCCACCAATCGGGCGTTACAGATCAAAATTTTGGATAAAACCATGCGATATAGAAGAAGATTTGGGGCGAACGATGGGGCTCGAACCCACGACAACCGGAATCACAATCCAGGACTCTACCACTGAGCTACGTCCGCCATGAAAAAACAGGGAATACTTGAAAACAGATTCAAATATAGATTTGATTGCGCTTCAAGTCAAGTCTCCATGTGAATTTCTGGCAGAAAATCCTGGATCGTTCAGAAAGAGGAAAAAAAATGCGTTTCCATACAAAAAAGTAGTTGCAAAAGAGTGCCACCATCGTCTAATATGCGTGGATTGAAGGGAACAAAGCAGCATGTCCTGTTCGTCTAGTGGCCTAGGACATCGGCCTTTCACGCCGGTAACACGGGTTCGATTCCCGTACGGGACGCCATTTAACCATTTGAGACAGACCGAAAAAGATTACGAAGCCCGCAAAATCAACACTTTGCGGGCTTTTTTGTGTCTGAAGAGATCCGAGCAAATGCGGTTTCTGGCTTGCGTCAACGTCGAACGGGTGTTATCCATGCGAGGGATTTTTCACTTGGCAGGGACCAGGGGATTCGTTGGAGTGGGAGCAGGCAAGCGCATCTCTTGGGCGTGCGGGGGAAATGGTGGGACATACTGCACCTGGATAGGCCACATTCGCATGAGGCCAACACCTGCCAAGATCATGGCTCCCATCTTGATGACCAAATGGTATGGCGTAGTTCATGACATCTCTCCTGATTTGGTTGGCAACTCCAGGACAGTCTATCCGAAATCATCCAGCAACGTCCAATAAAATACGTTGCCGTTCAAAATTTGCGATGGACGGCGCAGGCACGAGCGGCACACAGAGTAGTGGACCATACAAAAGTCGCATAATATATATTATGACAAATTCTGAATCCATTTATTTAATTCCAGACATTGCACAGATGGTGTATAATGTTTCCAATTGATCTTGCTCGCTGGAGTCTTGATATGTCTAAATCGCGTCGCCTCATCACTTTTGACTGGGCCTTGAAACGACTGTTGCGTAGCAAGGCCAATTTTGATGTGCTGGAAGGCCTGTTGAGCGAACTGCTCATGACCGATGTGAAAATTGTCGAAATCCTGGAAAGCGAAAGCAATAAGGATGGTCCACTCGACAAGTACAATCGAGTCGATTTGAAGGTCAAAAATAGCCAGGAAGAACTGATCCTCATTGAACTGCAATATGAACGTGAATACGATTATCTCCAGCGTCTCGTCTATGCC
>JADFYY010000245.1 GCA_015232825.1 Magnetococcales bacterium | reverse complement strand
GTGGGCTGCGTGTTGATCCACCAATACCAACCCCTCCTGGGTCTGGGCCAGAATATAAGTCCCATGAATCTGCCCGACAGCCTCACCCAGATGGATGGTTGGAGCCTTTGGAGGAGGTAGCGGTTCATTGCTAGGGGGTCGTTCCCACCCACCACCTGATTCGCACACTTTATAGACGACAGGATGGATCAAATCGCTGCCAGGACGATTTCGCCCTCCCCCCCCTGGAGTTCTTGGCAAAAACGGTCCAGGCGAATCCCAACGCACCGGTTTGGAAACCGCTTCTGGCAATTGGATACTCTCCAGAGGGATGGCGGGTGGAGTTGTCACCGGTGGAGCAAACGGCACAGTGGCTTGGAGGGTTCGCGCCCCCATGGAGGACAAGGCTTCGGCTACTGAGCGGCGTACAAAGCCATGAATAAAATCCCGTTGATGAAACCGGACCTCCTCCTTGGTGGGATGGACATTGACATCCAGATCACTCGGAGGCAGTTCCAGAAATAACGCCACAGCCGGGTAACTCTCCTTGGGGATCAAGTCACGATAGGACTCCCGCACGGCATGATTGATGAGCTTGTCCCGCACCCAACGTCCATTGACAAACAGATGGATGGATTGGGCGTTGGCCCGATGTAAAGCTGGCAGACCCAACCACCCAGAGAGTCCCGCCTGTTCGTGTGACCCTTCAAACTGGATGCAATTCTCCACAAAATCGCGTCCAAAGAGCCATTTCAACCGGGCTTCCACATGGCGGGCCTCCTCGCCAGGGCGCAAGTCCAGGGTCTCTTGGCCATTGACCAGAAGTTTAAAGCCGACATCCAGACGCACCATGGCCAACCGTTGAATCAGATCTGTGACATGTCCGGTCTCTGTCCGTTCCGCCCGCATAAATTTCAGTCGCGCCGGGGTATTAAAAAAGAGATTGCGTATGGTGATTTGAGTTCCTGGTGGGATCACAGTACGACTCTCCTGCAACTCTTTGCCGCCGATCAAGCGCAGACGGACGCCATCGGGTTCTTCGGCCACTCGACTCTCCATCTCCAGATGAGAAACCGAGGCAATGGCCGACAACGCCTCGCCACGAAACCCCAGGGTACGAATGGCGAAAAGATCCTCCACCGTTGCCACTTTAGAGGTGGCATGGCGTTCCAGGCTCAACTTGGCCTGTTCAGCCACCATGCCACACCCATTGTCACCGATAAAGATCAGCCGCCGCCCCCCCCCTTCAATGCGAATTTCGATACGGGTAGCCCCAGCATCCAGACTGTTTTCCACCAGCTCCTTGACCACTGAAGCAGGCCGTTCCACCACCTCACCAGCAGCAATCTGATTGACCAGAACCTCTGGCAGACGTCGAATGATACGAACGGGAGTTGTGTGGGTCATTGGCATGCCTTTCGTGTCAAACGTGGGGGGGGATGGGTGGCCAGATAGTGAATTCTTATACCGACCTTGACAACTTGTCCAGGATTGAATTTTCAGGTTATAATATGCCAATCATCTCCATTTCAATCTCCATGCAGGAGCCACAAAAAATGACAAGCCGTCTGTTTGAAAGAACCACAATCAATGGCATGGTGTTAGAAAACCGCTTGGTCCGTTCAGCCACTTGGGAAGGGATGTGTACTCCAGAAGGACGACCGACCCCGAAACTATCGGCCTGTTATCAGGAACTGGCTCAAGGAGAGGTGGGTCTGATCATCTCCGGTTATGCCTTTGTGCGCCAGGATGGCCAACAATTGCCAGGGAAAATGGGAATTCATACCGATGATTTTGCCAACGAGATGCGACACTTGACCGAAGTGGTTCATGCATCAGGAGGCCGGATTGCCATGCAATTGGTCCATGCGGGAGGCAAGGCCAATACAATGGGATTGGGAACCCGCCCTCTGGCCCCTTCGGCAATTCGCAATGCACAATTTACCGACATCCCAGATGCGATGACGCCACACGACATCGAGGCCATTGTCACGGCATTTGCCCAGGGGGCAAGACGGGCCAAGGATTATGGTTTTGATGCGGTCCAGTTGCATGGTGCGCATGGCTATTTAATCAATCAATTTTTATCACCCTCGACCAACCAGCGTACCGATGGATACGGTGGCAGCGTGGAGAATCGTCGTCGCTTTTTGATGGAAGTTTATGGAGCGGTTCGGCAAGCCGTAGGAAACGACTATCCGGTCCTCATTAAGCTCAATGGCGATGATTTCATAGAAGACGGCTTGACCTTGGAAGAGGCAGTATTGGCGGCCAAAGCGTTGGATCAAGCTGGGATAGACGCCATTGAGGTCAGCGGCGGGACATCGGCCTCTGGAGATCGCACTCCAGCGCGAGGCCGAGCCAAGTCATCCAAAGATGAAGGATACCATCGCTCCCTTGCCCAGAGAATCAAAGAGGCTGTGCAGTGCCCCATCATGGTAGTAGGCGGTTTCCGCAGTCGTGAGGTGATTGAACAGACCTTGCAAGAGGGGGTGGCGGATTACATCGCCTTGGCACGCCCATTCATCCGCGAACCGAATCTGGCCGCCAAGTGGCATCAAGGACAGACGGAGGCCGCCGGGTGTCAATCGTGCAATGGCTGTTTTAAACCGGGTCTTGAAGAGGGGGGGATTTATTGTGTCAAACTTCAAAATCATTCATAAGGAGTCACACCTTGACATTATCCATTGACCTATCTGATCAGGCCACCCATATCATTCAAACCCAGATAAACAGATATGGGTCTGCTGACGCCGTCATTGAGTCCGCATTGCTCAAAATGCAACTCGATGACGACTTGGATGATCCTGAATACCTTGAATATATACGACAGGCAATTGAAGAAGCAGAAGCCGACACAGACCCACCC
>JADFYY010000244.1 GCA_015232825.1 Magnetococcales bacterium | reverse complement strand
ATGGGTCCAGGGGGATTATCCCCCTGGTGGGGTCCAGGGGCAAAGCCCCTGGTTTGGCCAAAACGATGATCAAGTCCGATTTTATCGGTTTATATTAAATTGCAGGATATGAGGTGGGTTTATGTCTATTGATGTATTGATCATCACGGCCCTTGCCGACGAACGGGATGCTGTGCGGCGGGTGTTATTGGGTCGGTATCAAATAAAACCGGATCCTCGTAGCGTGGATGACAAATACCCTTATGATTATTATAAAATTGTTTCGGGCAAGACTCCCTTGGAACTGGCCTTGGCCTGCCAAGGGGAGATGGGGGAGGTGGAGACCTCTGTGGTTTTTGCGCGCTTGCAGCCCTATTTAGACCCGCGTTTGTTGGCCATGGTTGGAATTTGCGCTGGAAATCCCAAAAAAGTGGCATTGGGGGATCTGGTGGTTGCCAACAAGTTGTACCGTGTTGATACGGGAAAAATAGCACAAAGTGAAAAATATCAAGATATTACCACATTTCAAATTCATCCTGAATTGTTGCCCAAGCTGGATGATTTTATTCCCGCATGGGTCGCACGAAATCCTGCCAATGATCGTCCCATTAGTCTGGTTGCGCAGCGGAATTGGTTACTGCATACCCTGTATGACCACAAACACAACAATGGGATTTCCCCATTGAAACATCCAGAAAGAGCCAACTTTTGTCCAGCTTGGACAGAGGTGGTGGTCTCTTTGCGGAAAACAAAAGATCTCTCTCCTCACGGGTTGAATCTCACTGATCAGGGGTTGATGAAGGTTGAAGATGATTTTTTGCTCTATCCCGATGGCTTCCCCCAGGAGAAGGGGTTTCAGGTGCATGTTGGGAGTATGGCGTGTGCGTCTCAAGTAATTGAGAACGATACGATTTTTGAAGATTTGGCAAGATATGAACGTAAAACCGTGGCCTTGGATATGGAGTCATACGCCATTGGGGTGTTGAGTCAGTACTGGAACAAGCGCATGCTGGTGGTGAAAGGGGTGCAGGATTTTGCCAACCGGGATAAAGAGGATCGGTTTCGTTCTTTTGCCGCAGAGCGTGCGGCATGGTTTTTATTGGATTTTTTGTTAGAGCATCAACCAAGACAGTGGCAAGATCCCCTGGATTTACGGATTCCGCACCCTTCTGGATTGGTTGAATCGCCCAGTCGGTTTTTGGATGCTCGCTCAGCAACCATTCGGTTTTTGGGACGGGGTGAGACGTTAACGACTTTACGGGCGTGGTGCCAATCGTCCAAGAGGTTTTCTGTCAAGGTGTTGATTGGTGAGGCCGGGGTGGGCAAGACTCGGTTGGCCATGGAACTGTGCCGTGAACTGGAAAATAAATGGCAGGTCGGGTTTGTTAGTCGGGAGAAATTGGCCTCTTTTGTCAAAGAAAACAGTGCCTCCTGGCAACCTTTTACCTCCACCCTGGTGGTGGTGGATGGTGCGGCCTCTCAGGTCGATGCGTTAAAAACATGGTTTTCTCAATTGGAGGAGATGGGCGGACCAATCGATCATCCCTTGCGTCTGTTGTTGCTGGAGCGGCATGGCGACAAAGAGAGTGGTTGGTGGCAGACACTGTTTGCGGACAGGTGGTCGTTGATGGAGGAGGCTGAACCCGAAGAGGTGCCGCTATTGCCACAATCGTTTGATCGACGGGAATTATTAGAACAGGTATTTCATGCCAAGGGGAGCGTTTTGACACTACCCGCACCGGGTGAGGACAAACTCTTTGATACCGCGTTGGCGCAGAAGGAGTGGGCTGGGCGACCGTTGTTTTTGATGATGGCCGGTTTGTTGATGGTAGAACGGCACGCCATTGCGTCCGTGTTGCCTCTCAACAATGGTCAGTTGATTTTTGAATTGGTTGTGCGGGAAGGGGCGCGATTGGATCGGATGGTGACGGATCCCGCGCAAAAAAAGTTGGTGCGTCATATCGTCAGCGTCTGCACCCTGATGGGCGGATTGGATCGTCAAGAGTTTTTAGACCGGATGAAGACCGAAAAAGAGCATCTTCGGTATGGGACGACGGGTGATGAAGCTACCATTTATGATCTTTTGTCCCCGCTATTTCCAAGAGCCGGTGGTGTGGGGGCCATGCAACCAGAGGTTTTAGGGGAGGCCTTTGTTCTGAAAAATCTGGCCAATGGTCACGATCAAGAGGCGAAACGGGCGGTTGTCTGGGCGTGGGAGAGAGACCGCAAGGGAGTGGTGGGATTTTTGATCCAGGCCGTCCAGGATTGCGGTTTTGAAGCCAAGCAAGCTGTTTCGTGGCTGGATGCGTTGATAGAGCTTCCAGAAGTGCCGTTGGCGATTTTGGAGGAGATGGAAGGGTTGTTTCCAAGGTTTTGTGTGCCGCTGACAGGGGTAAGAGTTCGGTTGAGGGAAAAACTGGTATTGCATTGGCGTAATAAGGTGCGGGAAGATTCCAGTGAAGAGTCCCGTACCAATCTGGCATTATGGCTTACCAACTTATCCATTTGTTTAGATGAAGATGGCGAAAAAGTGAAAGCTTTGTCTACCATAGAAGAGGCCGTGGAGATTTGTCGAGAGCTAGTTGCTGCCAATTCTCAGGTTTATTTGCCGAACTTGGCCTTATCGCTTAATAATCTGTCCAATAGGTTAGGCGACCTTGGCCGCCATGCGGAAGCATTGCCCATCATAGAAGAGGCAGTGGGGATTCATCGAACACTGTCATCCGCCAATCCCCAGGCTTATTTGCCAGACTTGGCCCTATCGCTCAACAATCTGTCCATTGGGTTAGGCGAACTTGACCGTCCTGCGGAAGCATTGCCCATCATAGAAGAGGCGGTGGAGATTTATCGAACACTGTCATCTGCCAATCC
>JADFYY010000243.1 GCA_015232825.1 Magnetococcales bacterium | reverse complement strand
CACAGCAGCGATTAGAATTACAGAAAACAAAATACAGGCTATCCATAAAAGATGACGCGACAGAATTAAGATCAATGGAAAAAAACAAAGATAAAAGAATATCTCATTAGACAATGACCATGAAGGGGCATTAAGAGAAAAATAGTAAGAGGATTCAGGAATCCAGCTTTGAAGTAATAGAATATTAAGCACTGTATTGGTCATATCAAGATTTGAATTATAAATACCCATTACAACGAACGGAGCAGCTGTTAGAAAGTGAAGAGGGGTAAGTCGGGCAAATCTCAGCAACATATACCGAATTAATCCGAGAGAACGAGAAGATATCTTTTCGGCATAAGAGAATGAAAGAACAAACCCTGATAAAAGAAAAAAGAAAGAAACTCCAGCATAACCAGACTCAAAGACTTTGATTAGCACCTCGCTGGAGCCTTTCCATTGAAGATGGGAACAAAACACCAATAACGCTGCGAAGTAACGAAGGCCTGTCAACTGGTCCAATCTAGATATTGATTCCATATTCACAACCTATTTTGGCTTCCCACTTAAAGCATTACGTATCTCGTACAACGTAATACCATGTCCCGCAGCCACTTGCGTCCACCACGCAGGAGGATTCTGGACGAACGAGGGCGGTTGATATCGATACGAATTGGTCAAGCCCTGCAACCGTTTACGGTTCACATAGACATAGATCTTTCCGTCCCCCAGATCGGAGTGGCCATCTGGAGGGGTCTCAATCCTCCAATCGATAAAGGTGAGTCGATTCTTGTCTGGGAACCCCAGCATGACCGGAAGTGCTTTGCTGGAACGATAATCGGTGTAGATGCGTATTCCCGGTTGCTGCCCTTCCAGATGACGATGCCACAGGGTCATTTCCAGACGTTGATCCTCCGACTGTCCCAGCATGCCGCTCTGGATCAGACGCAAAGGAATCAAAACAATCGTCACGAGAAGCAATCCCCAGGACAACGCCGCAAATTTCCGGGTTCCCAGCCAAGCTTCCGGCAAAACGCGCCGGGCGGTCCACAACGTCACCAACACCATCAACAAGGTGATGTGCTGGAACTTGAACAGCCTCAGCCATTGTGAAGCACCGATGCCTGCAAGCAGCAACAGAACCGTACTCCACAGAGCGAATCGGGACGCAGGGGCCGACTCTTGCGACGGTTCGATCCACTGGACCAGCAACAACCCGCCGAGCAAAGAGAGAAATGGAAGCATCGGCACCAGATAGCGGTAGGTCAGGCTCAGGGGAAGGTAATGTTTCAAAGAAATGCTGCCAAACCAGAATCCGATCAGAAACAGACCCAATCCAGCCACCCAATAACGGGTGGGTCGGGGCCATGAAGAGGCCGAAAATAGCGACTGGAGGATCACAGGCAATGCCAGCAACAATACCAGAGAGGCTCCAGGGCTTTCCAGGAACAGCACGACAGGTTCGTAGGTTAGGCGTTTTAGATAGGCCAACATGGCCCCATCACCGATGAATTTGCCATATTCCCGCGCCATGGGAGAGCCAGCACCGAAGGTCGTGGCATCCAACATTTTCTCCACTCCGTGAATCGGATAGAGAAAATCGCCAGTGAAGAGATAATACAGATAAAAATGCAAAAAAGCTGACATCGCTCCCAGCAGCGCGACCGTCAGCCAGAATGGTCGGTTCCGGGTTTGTTTCAGCCAATCGCGTCCCATCAGGAATACGATCATCGGGATAAACCAGACCATGCTCATTTTGGCCAAGAAACCGCAAGTGAACAGGATCACAAACAATGCGCCCGCCAGAAACTGATGCAGGGGTGTGGTCAACATGCGTCCGAAATAGACCGTCGTCAGACTGGCAACGATGAAAAACGATAAAATGACGTCGTTGTTCACCGTCAATACATGTTCGATCTGTAAGGGATTTGCGGCCAGCAGAGTTGCTGCCACGATGGCACTTTTCCAGCCGAACAGACGTGTGGCGAACGCATACAGCAGGGTGATAAGGGACAAAGAGCAGATCAAAGGCCACAACACGACCGCAGACAATCCGAATCCGAACCATTTGAAAAAATAGGCAATAGGCACGAATACGGTGAAACGGTTGTCGAAAACGTGTGGCGTCAATTTAAAGGTACCTATCGACCAATGGTAGGCATTGGCGGTATAAGCCATATCATCGCTTGCTTCAAAATAGGGTCCAGCAAACAGGAACATCAGCAGATGCAGTCCCAACAAAAACGCCAACCCCAAGAACCATACGCGCCTCGAAATCGGCACACGCTCGGTCATGGAGCCATCGGTCTGATGATTCTCCGACATATCGAAAATCCCCCCACGCAAACGAAGACAACAAACACTTTGGAACATGATTCCCCCTTTGGGGCAAAAAAGTCAAGTAACTCTTCAGCACAGCAACTCGGAAAGATCCTATTGAAAAAATGATGCGTGACACCTCGACCGGTTATATTAACGTAAGACGCTACCAACTTTTGCCAAATCATTTGACTCACACACATGAATCAGGCACTATTTTAAAAGACCCTGCGGATTCATCCACACCATGCTAATTTGACTCCATGCGCATTCTTCACATACTGGACCACTCTGCCCCCTTGCAAAGCGGTTATGTCTTCAGAACTCTGGCCATTTTACGCCAACAGCGAGAGATGGGATGGGAGACTGTACAACTGACCGGTCCCAAACATCCATCATCCGATTCACAAACCGAGGAGTTGGCGGGGGGGGTACTTTTCCACCGTACTACCCCTCCCAAAACCCTGCTTGCCCGTGCGCCGCTTGTTCAACAGATGGCCGTGGTCTTTGCTTTGAAAAAACGCATTCTATCCTTGGCAGCCGTTGTCAAACCCGATTTGCTGCATGC
>JADFYY010000242.1 GCA_015232825.1 Magnetococcales bacterium | reverse complement strand
ATCCTGTGACCGATGCGTTGCTGGTCAAGGCGGGTACAATCATGAATGAGGCGGATGTTGAACGGATTGAGAACTCCAATGTGGAATCTGTCTTGATGCGTTCGCCATTGACCTGTAGCACCGAGCGTGGTGTTTGTATTTTGTGCTATGGGCGTGATCTGGCACGGGGTGTTCCGGTTACCGAAGGTGAGGCTGTGGGGGTGATCGCGGCACAAAGTATTGGTGAACCTGGAACTCAGTTGACCATGCGTACTTTCCATATTGGTGGTACGGCCTCGCGGGCGGTAGAGCGTTCCTCCATTGAGACGGTCAATGGCGGAGTGATGCGGTATCACAATCTTTCCACCGTGACAGATCGCAATGGTCAATTTGTGGTTTTGTCGCGTAACAGTGAAGTGACGATTCATGATGCCCGTCCATTGGAAGATGGGGTCAAACTGGAGCGTGGCTTTGTGGGTCGTGAAAGAGAACGCTATCGGGTTCCTTATGGTGCCCGTCTGACCGTTGCCAATGGCGGGTTTGTGGAAAAAGGGGGGATTTTAGCCGAATGGGATCCTTTCGCGACTCCCATTATTACGGAATTCAAAGGTGAAGTGCGTTATGTGGATCTTCAGGAAGGGGCAACCCTGCGGGAAGTGACTGATGAAACCACTGGCCTGACCTTTCGTGAAGTGACAGACTGGAAAGGACAGGCACGTCGCGTGGATATGCGGCCTCGCTTGGTCTTGAAGGATCCGACGACTGGAGAGTCGTTGATTTCGCAAACTGGGGCAGCGGTCTGCTATTATCTTCCGGCTGGAGCGGTGATTGTGGCTCAAGAGGCGGATCATGTGCAGGCGGGTGATATCATTGCCAAGATTCCTCGACAGAGTTCCAAGACTCGTGATATTACCGGTGGTTTGCCACGGGTGGTGGAGCTGTTTGAGGCTCGTAGACCCAAGGAGTTTGCCATTATTGCTGAAAACGAAGGTGTGGTCTCGTTCGGCAAAGACTTGAAGGGCAAAAGGCGTGTGGTGGTTACGCCAGATGACGGTAGTGAAGCACGTGAGTATTTGCTACTCAAGGGCAAGCAGTTGGCCGTCAATGAAGGGGACTGGATACGACGTGGTGAGCCATTGATTGAGGGATCTTTGGTTCCTCAGGATATTCTCAAGGTGCTGGGCCTGGAGGCGTTGTGCCGGTTTATGGTCAATGAAATCCAGGAGGTGTATCGACTTCAAGGCGTGCGGATTAATGACAAGCATATTGAAGTGATTGTGCGCCAAATGCTTCAAAAGATTACTGTGATCGATCCAGGTGATACGACACTGGTCTCTGGAGAACAGGTTGAACGTACCGAGTTGGCCCGTATGAATGAAAAGGCTCGGGCTCGTGGTGGGCAGGAAGCCACTAGCGCGCCTCTGTTGTTGGGAATTACCAAGGCATCGCTATCGACCCCATCGTTTATCTCAGCGGCCTCCTTCCAAGAGACCACACGGGTTTTGACAGAAGCGACCATTTCTGGCAAAGCAGATACCTTGACGGGCTTGAAGGAAAATGTCATAGTAGGTCGATTGGTTCCAGCTGGTACGGGACATGCCAAGGAAGTTTTCAATAGAAAGGTTCAAATGGCCGTTTCGTGAGCGTGATGCTGGATAAATGAAAAAAAATGCAAAACATCGCATTTAGTGCGCAAAAAGAGTTGACAGGTAGATCTAGATTGGTTATGATCATGGGCTTTGGTGGATAGGAAATTGGTGGCAGTATTCAGATAAATCCGGTCACGTATATCGGTCTGACTCAACCAAACCAGTTCAGCAAAGTATTTTAAAAAGATGAAAGATAAAGGCTTTACCTGGAGACGGAACTTTGATAAGATACTCGGATAAATGGATTGTTGGAGTGAGATCGTAATGCCGACCGTCAATCAACTCGTGCGTTTCGGACGCAAGACGATAAAGAAAAAGACCAACGTTCCGGCAATGCAGGCCTGCCCACAAAAGCGTGGGGTTTGCACTCGTGTGTATACAACAACACCGAAAAAGCCGAACTCAGCACTGCGTAAAGTGGCTCGCGTAAGACTGACGAATGGTCATGAAGTCACCGTTTATATACCAGGTGAAGGCCATAACCTGCAGGAACACTCGGTGGTTATGGTTCGCGGTGGACGTGTGAAGGATTTGCCCGGTGTGCGTTATCACATCATTCGTGGAACACTCGATACGCAAGGGGTTAAAAACCGGAAGCAAGGTCGTTCCAAGTACGGTGCTAAGCGTCCAAAGTAAGGCAATTAATAGAGTCACCATTTTAACATAAAAATGGGTGACAGAATTTTTAACGGTGGTAGGAGCGGAAGGAATGTCGAGACGGCGTGACGTTCAACAACGGGACATCGTGGGTGATCCCGTTTATGGAGACCTACTGGTCGCCAAGTTTATGAACTGTCTAATGCGGGACGGCAAGAAATCCCTTTCCGAGCGGCTTTTTTATGGCGCATTGGATATTGTGGGAGATCGTACCAAGGATGATCCGCTGAAGATTTTTAAGTCAGCCATTGACAATACACGTCCTACGGTTGAAGTGCGGTCTCGTCGAGTGGGTGGTGCGACCTATCAGGTTCCGGTTGAAGTGCGTCCCAGTCGGCGTCAAACACTGGCTATCCGGTGGTTGGTTAAGTATGCACGTGACCGTGGTGAAAAAACGATGCGTGAGCGGCTGGATGACCGATGAAATTGTCCGTTCGCGACAGCGCGAACAGGCTCGCCAAACAGAGTTGCAAGGGACCAATGACTCTTTGCATCGCTCTCTCGTCCTGATCAAACGGGCTCAAGAGCAACTGGTAGAATCCGAAAAAATGGCATCACTCGGCAGTCTGGTGGCTGGAGTGGCTCATG
>JADFYY010000241.1 GCA_015232825.1 Magnetococcales bacterium | reverse complement strand
TCTGCTGATTACTCAAAATCTGATTGCATCACTTGGCGACCCAGAGGTAGATCCCACACGCGCCAGAAATGGAGGCCGACATACATGGAGTGGGAGTTTCTTATGGTCCGATGTTCCTGCATTTGAACTCATTAATTTCTTGATTAATTATACGACGCATCCAGGTGCCTACAAGGTCAACACTCTGATGCTAGCGGAATTCATCCAGTCCATGAGCCTCACAGGTGAACTGACGCACTGGACAGTGGCAGTGATCGGTGGAGGCGAAGGATCTCCCTTGGCTTTACGCGATGAAGTTGTGATTAATATGACAAAGCGTAAGATGAAGGGAACCATGGACGACAAATATTCGATCAGCAGACTCAGATCGCCAAGGGATGAGGCCATTGATCTGGATGAAAACGCTTGGAATGCGGCCTTGCAAATGACCAAAATTGCTTGGCAAGCGGATCCAGGCAGACAACAAGAAACCGGAGAGCCAGACATACCGAATGGCTCTGCCATCAGGAAAATCAGGGGATTTGGTGCGCCGGGAGTGGACGCCCACCCAGAACGAGGATTGTTCTTGCTCTACTGTCTGGATCCAAAAGAGGCTGAAGTGGATTTTCCAGAGGATACACCACCGATAGCAGCCTTTTCCATCAGCTTTCCAGGCAGCAACTCTGGCACTAAAGTTGAATACAAAGTCAACAACATACTTTGGGAACAAGAATATGGTGCTACTGAATGACCTTATAAAAACTGGAGGTATTTAACAATGGAACTCGTAGATTTTCTCCGACAAACCCAGGCAGAGGTCAGATCCGAAATTAGTGACCGTCTTGGCGAACCCGACAATGCCTATCCATACCCTGAATCGGTATTTGCCGAAGTGGTGATGAAGCACATGTCAGAAATCGGCATGACATTCGACCCTGAAGTCTGCCACTACACTGCGAGAGTCAACAATGCAATCCTGCGCATCAGCGGATTCGCCTTTTCAGATGAGACCGACCAGCTTGATTTATTTGTCAGTCTTTACGATGGTGTGGATGATGTCACCCCCATCCCTGACATGCAGACCAAAACGGCGGCGGAGCAGTGCCTTCGCTTTCTGGCCAAATGTGCGCAGGGCCGCTTGGCAGCCACCATGGACCAATCCAATGATGCCTATGGCTTGGCTCTAATCATTCAAGAAAGTTATGCGAAACTGGACCAAATCAGAATCTATGTTCTGACAGACAAGCAAGCCAAGGCCAAAAACTTCAAGACCAGGGAAGTCAATGGCAAGACAATAAAACTTGAGGTCATGGATATCGAACGTCTGCACCGTCACTGGTCTGAAGGCAAACCACGCGACGAACTCGTGGTAAATTTCGAGGAAGTCGCCGGGGGGGCACTTCCATGCGTCTACATTCCTGGGGACATGGATGAATACGATTACGCTTTGACGATCTTCCCTGGAGAGGCATTACGATTTGTGTACGAAAAATATGGAGCCAGACTGCTTGAGGCCAACGTTCGTTCGTTTCTGAGCATGACAGGGAAAATTAACCGAGGCATACGGGATACCTTGAAGGATGATCCACAAAGATTCATGGCTTACAACAATGGAATTGTCGTGATCGCCGACGAGTTGAACCTTGGGAGAACGTCCGATGGTGGACCAGGAATCCTCTCGCTGAAGGGGATGCAGATTGTGAACGGGGGGCAGACAACGGCCTCGATCTATTTCACCAAAAAGAGAAATCCAGAGATCAACCTGAGGAGAGTCAGAATCCCAGCCAAGGGGATCATCCTGAAGTCCAACGATCCAGTCAAAGAGGAAACGCTCATCTCCGACATTTCAAAATACGCCAACAGCCAGAATTCGGTTCGGCAGTCTGATTTTTCTGCCAACAAACCCTTCCACGTCGAGGTCGAAAAACTGGCCTCAACGACGTACTGCCCGGATGGAGTCGGTCGCTGGTTCTACGAACGGGCGACCGGAAGCTTCAACACGATGCTTGCACGAGATGGAACAACTCCAGCGAAGCTACGCAGCCTTAAACAGGCCATTCCGCCAGCACGCAAAATTATCAAGACTGATCTGGCAAAGTCCCTCAATGCCTGGGATCAGTTGCCCGATGCCGTCAGGTTTGGATCACAAAGGAACTTTATGAGTTTCATGGTCAGGATCAACGGTGAAGGAGGAAGTGACCTCCCTGTTTCACAGCCTGACGTCCTAGAATTCAAGAAAATGATCGCCAAGGCAATTCTGTTCAAGGCGGTCCAAAAACTGGTTCGTCCGATGTTTTCGATATTTCAGGCAAACGTGGCGACCTATACCGTATCCCTGTTAGCAAACCGTCTGGGAGATCGTCTGGACCTTGAAAAAATATGGCTGAAACAGGATATTTCGCTTCGATTAAAGGAGCAAATTCAAGTCTGGGCTCCAGAGGTTAACAAGGTACTGCACGAGACATCAGGAGGCCGGATGATCTCAGAATGGGCCAAAAAACCAGAATGCTGGGTTGCTGTTCGAAAGGCCTCTTATTCCCCTGTGGCCACAGACATTCCAGAGATGTGTTGAGTAACCAATTCGATAACCTCTCGCATGGTGATTACGAAAGTCTCCAACAACATTGCCTTTGAAAAAGTGCCTAAAGCAGGATGCATTCCATATTGCTCATTGCCCTGGACCATTATCCCCTTGTGACCGCCGTCAGATTCCGGTATAGATAAAGGGAACCCATGGATCCACTTTCTCACCTTACTGGATACGTACCATGTTTAAAGGCGTCTTTACGGCGTTGGTCACCCCATTTCGGGACCGCCAAATTGATGTGGAAGCTTTGCAGCGTCTGGTTGAATTCCAAGTCGCAGGCGGCGTCACTGGCATTGTCCCTTGCGGCACGACTGGGG
>JADFYY010000240.1 GCA_015232825.1 Magnetococcales bacterium | reverse complement strand
CCAAATCGGGAATGCGGTTCCTGTTAGGCTTGCATCCGTATTGGGTAATCATTTAATGAAAACTCTTCGACAAACTGAAGAGCCAAATAGAGAATTGTTGCAATTCGCCGAGAGTTCACTTTCAGAGGACTGGAACCGACCAGAAGAGGATGAAGCATGGGCACATTTGCAGCCAGTCAGGTAGGATACGTTTCACCCACCCAATCAATGAACGCCGCACCACTCCTCTGCAAGCCTTTTAGCATAATCCATCTCTTCTAGGGTCATCTCTTCGGATGAAAGCTCAAGATTTTCAATGGCATCAGACAATCCGCCCTGCACGGCCAAAAGAAACCACATGCGGGCCTGCACCATGTCATGCGGCACGCCCTCGCCTGTGGCACAGAGAATTCCCAGATTGTTTTGGGCTTTGGAGTCATTCTGTTTGGCTGCAGCCAAAAACCATTCCGCTGCAATCGCAGGATCCGGGTCAACCCCCAATCCTTCGAGATATAAAGTGCCGATATCATACTGGGCCGGGGCATACCCCTGGTTGGCTGATTGACTGTACCATTGCATAGCCATGGCATAATCTTGAGGAAGTTCCATCCCTTCCAAATACATGGCCCCCAGATTGTGCTGGGCCTTGGCGTCCCCCCATTCGGCCAGAGTGGCCAATGTGGCGGCGTAATCCCCCTCATCCAGGTTATAAAGACCGCTCATAGGGATGGATGATGGAGAATGATCAAGATTGGCGTTCAATAGCATGCAACCGCTCACGGGTTTCCCTGTTGCTTTGAAAAATGAAAACGGACTTTTGTGCGCACAATACATCCTTGCAAGAATCAAACCAGAATAAAATCACACAGAAAGACCCACTTTGATCCCAGCCTGATTCATCGTTTCCCGAAACCAACCAAAGTCACTTTCCATTTTGTCATGAAGCCCAATAAACACCGTTTGCCCAACAAGCATCCCAAGCTGTTGCATAGCAATGGCGCGATGATTGCCGTCAATGATCACAAACGGCCCCTCCATTGAACAGGCCGTCAGAATGATGGGTTCAAAGCGTAAACCCGATGCATACATCTTTCTTATTTCGTTTATGCGAAATTTATGCCTAAAATCATCTGACTCCTCTTCGCTTTCCTGACAAGGATCCGCCGCTATGGTCCTCATATGATAAGAACCAGTCGCAAACGCTTGTTTCCAATCATAGGTTCCAAACAGATACATCCTATCAATATCTTGCGCATCGATACGACAGATGAACCAGTTCACCCCAGTCGGCAATAATTCCCATATTTTTTGTTTAGGAAACTTTACGCCACCTGCTGAACGTCGCCATGACGCCAAGACATCGTTCTCCCAATCCACAAGGGAACCTTTTAATAAATTTTTCTGTTTCTGATCGACAATAATATTATCAACAAATTCGGCTCTAGTGCGACAATTCTGGGCGTCATCACCCATTCCCGCCCATTCAAATTGTGAAGCCGCCTTAAGCAAACCTTCTGGAGAAAGAAGAGGAAGCTTTAGAGAACTCACCCCTGGAGCGATGGATAAAACCGATATTTTGGCAGACTTCACTCCCGCCAACACAGCAGATAAATAATTCAAAGGAACTTGACTGCTCGACGGACCACGATATTCACCAGGGAACAGTTCCGTATTCCAGTCGTGAGCCAACAAAATCGCTCCTGGTTGGATATCATTCACCAATTTAGTCGCGGCTTTGTGGCACTCCTGCTGCAAACCGGGCAGGTCGGTACTCAACACATCCCACTCACGCCCTGTATTGGACCAATCAATAAACACCGCATCTGGATTCCACCCATGCACGATGGCATGCACACTCTCATCATTGTGGCCGTTACCGTAAGGCAGACGCAACAAATAGGGTTTGGGTGTTGGACGATAGTGTGAGAGCAGTTCTTCAGTTGAGGTCAATTCGTCAATGATTTCCTGTTCGGTCATTCTCTTGAATTTTCGATGCGAAAAAGCGTGAGAATAGACACAATGACCCGCCGCCACAATCGCCGCCACCAAATCTGGATGGGCCTTGGCATTCAATCCGATCAAAAAGAAAATCGCATGAGCTTGATGGCGATCCAGCAAATCCAGCAAGGCCCAGGTGGATTCAGACGAGGGACCGTCATCGATGGTCAATAAAATACCATCCGAATGATACTGTTTGTAGGTTGGAACGGGTAGCGACCGTTTCCCCAAATATTCTTGTGTCGGGGCTAAATTGGGAAACCAACCTGCTGGCCGTGGTCTCAACACAGCCAAATCCCAGACAAGATTTTTATTGGCACTCGAAAGTGTTATACGATCCAAAATTTCCCAATTCCGCTGGTCTATCTGCTGCCAGATTGCGCTTTCCGCGTCTTTGGAACGATAGGTTGACAAAACCACACTACCACCCGGCGCAAGATATGGAAAATAGCGATTCAACACCGCCAATTGCAGGTGATCTGGAACAGAACTAAGAATTTCATTGAAGAGGATTACGCCGAATTGGCGTGAAGGAACATAAGTTTCTATCGGGGAGCAGTAAATTTCCGAAATTCCGCGACTCCGTGCAAGTTCCAAAGCCACTTCTGACAGATCGACTCCCGCATAACTCTTCTTGCATCGCTCAGAAAGATAGTGAAAAAGTGTTCCTTCACCACAACCTAGTTCAAGAACACTTTCCCCAGTTTGACACGCCCATTCTGTATAGGCCGCAACGATCCCAATACGCGCCACATCCCGAATGAGTTTGCTATCCTTCTTATTCACTAAAGATTATCTCCTGTACCAACCCAAAAAATATGGAGAGATGATGCATCACCTCTCCATGGATTTTCATCTTGCTGGCAAAGAGTTTTAAAACGTCACATTCCGCACATGCCACCAGCGCAAC
>JADFYY010000023.1 GCA_015232825.1 Magnetococcales bacterium | reverse complement strand
AGTGCATCATGAACGATAAGCAGCTCAAGGAATTTGAAGAAACCCAAGAATGCAATTTTGCCATTGCTCCGGCCGGATTATCGCGGTTCCGGGTTAACGCTTATGTCCAGCAAGGCTGTCAAGGCTTGGTTATTCGAGTCATTGCCGCGGAAATACCTAACTTCGATAAATTGGGTTTGCCGCCTATTTTGAAAGACGTGATGATGAACAAAAACGGCTTGGTTATCATGGTCGGCGGCACCGGTTCCGGTAAATCCACCACTCTGGCCGCTATGCTCGGTGTGCGCAACCGTCAGAGTTATGACCACATCATCACCATCGAAGATCCCATCGAATATGTTCATCCTCACATCAACTGTATGATCACACAGCGGGAAGTGGGTGTGGATACCCTTTCTTGGCATGCGGCCCTCAAGAACACCTTGCGTCAGGCCCCCAGCGTGATTCTAATCGGGGAGATCCGTGATCAAGAGACCATGGAACACGCCATCAACTTTGCCGAAACCGGTCATCTGGCCCTTTCCACACTGCACGCCAACAGTGCCAACCAGACGTTAGACCGGATCATCAACATGTTTCCGCACGAAAAACGGCAACAGTTGCTCATGGATTTATCACTGAACTTGCGGGCCATTGTCTCGCAACGCCTGATCAAGAAAAAAGGGGGAGGTCGGGTGGCCGCCATTGAGATTATGCTCAAGTCGCCGTTGATTTCCGACCTGATTTTCAAGGGTGAGGTCTCTAGCATCAAAGAAGTCATGGCCAAGTCCAATGACCTGGGGATGAAAACCTTTGATCAGGCCCTGTTTGATCTCTACGAAGCCGATCTGATCACCTACGAAGATGCCCTGCGCAATGCCGATTCCGCCAATGAACTGCGTCTGCGGGTCAAACTGGAAGGCAAGGATGCCAAAAAAGGAGACATCCATGCAGGCCTAGAAGGTCTCTCCCTGATCAAAAAGGAAGAGTAAAATGAACGTTACCCCTTTTCTTAAACTGATGATCGAAAAAGGAGCCTCCGATCTCTATCTCACCCCTGGGGCCACGGCCAAAATGAAACTGGATGGCCGTTTGGCCTCGGTGGGCAAGGATACGCTCACACCGGAAATGGTTGGCAAGGCGGCAGAAAACATCATGGATGAAGCCCAACTGCAAACCTTCAAAAAGAACCTAGAGATCGACTTTGCCATCTCTTTAGGGGAAGAGGGCCGTTTCCGGGTCAACGCCTTTCACCAAAAGAATCAACCCGCGATGGTGCTTCGTTACATCCGCTCACAGATTCCCAACCTGGAACAGTTGAGAGTCCCCAGCGTTCTGGCCGATTTGATCATGAACAAACGGGGTCTACTGCTCATGGTGGGTGGGACCGGTTCTGGCAAATCCACCACTTTGGCGGCCATGGTGGACCACCGCAACAGCAACTCTGGCGGACACATTCTGACCATCGAAGATCCGGTGGAGTTCATTCATCCGCACAAGAAATCCATTGTCAATCAACGTGAGGTGGGTGTTGACACCCTCTCTTATGCCAAAGCCTTAAAAAGCAGTCTGCGTGAAGCCCCGGATGTCATCTTGATTGGTGAAATTCGCGACCGCGAAACCATGGAAGCGGCCATGGAACTGGCTGGCACCGGTCATCTGGCCATTTCCACGCTGCACGCCAACAATGCCTATCAGGCCTTGACCCGCATTATCAACATGTTTCCAGAGGCCTTGCATCGCCAGCTTTTCATGGACTTATCGCTTTATTTGCGTGCCATTTTGTCACAACGTCTGGTTCCAAGCGTAGACGGAAAACGACGGGCAGCGGTGGAAGTGATGATCAACACCCCGCGCATTGCGGAGTTGATTCTTAAAGGCGACATCGACGGAGTCAAAGAGGCCATGGCCAACTCAGGTGAACAAGGGATGCAATCGTTTGATCAAGCTTTGTATAATCTGTATAAAGAGGGCGAGGTCACCATGGAGGACGCCTTGAATAGTGCCGACTCCCGCGCCAACCTGGAAGCCAAGATTCATTTCGGTTAATTGACCAGCATGTCAGTAGGAGACAAACCCATTCATGGCTCGCATTCTGGTGGTGGACGATGACAGTCAGGCCATAGAACAAACCGCACGGTTGATCACCACCGCCGGGCATGAGGCTGACTTTCTGTTGGAATCCCAATATCTCCTCTCCAAGCTGGAGGTAGAGATACCCGACCTGTTGCTGCTGGATGTCAACATGCCGGAAATCGATGGGGTGACGCTACTCAAGCGGATCCAAGCCAATCCGCATTTAAAAAAAATGCCGATCATCATGATCACCGGGGAGAGTGAAGAGTCCCTCATTCAGGAGTGTTTTAATCTGGGGGCCGTGGATTTTGTCAACAAACCCATCCGCCCTCTGGAACTGCTCTCCCGCATCCGCATTGCGCTGAAAACCAGTGCCTATATTCAGGCCATCCACTCGCAAAAAAACGCCCTGCAACGGGCTAAATCCTTCACCGATGCCATTCTTGACAGCATGAAGGACGCCATCTGCGTCATTGACCAGCAGACCCACACCATCTTGGAGGCCAATCGGGTCTGTCTGGAACATTTAGGTCTACCGCGTCACAAGGTGATTGGTAAAACGTGTGTCGAGGTTTTGCTACAAAAAAGCCATGCCTGTCTGCAATGCACGGGCTCTGATCAAGACCCTTGTATTCTGCAAGAGACCATGGCGCAAGGGCTCGCTTTTCGTGAGGTTTCCACCACTGGAAGAGACCAAAAGCCACAGCACACCAAGATTTACACCTTTCCCATTCGCAACGAAACCGGTATGGCGGATCGGATTATCTGTCTGGAGCGGGATGTCACCAAAACCAAAGAGCTGGAAAATCGTCTGCAACACCTAGCCTTTCACGACCCTTTGACCCACCTACCCAACCGTCAATTATTTGATGATCGTTTGCAACAAGCCTTGGCGCAAGGGCGTCGCCACTCGCAAATTGTAGCGGTGATGTTGTTTGATCTAGACCATTTCAAGCAAATCAACGACACCCTTGGGCACCATGCTGGGGATTTACTTTTGCAAGAGGTGGCCAAACGATTAAATGCCTGCATCCGGGAAAGCGACACGGTGGCCCGCATGGGTGGGGATGAATTCACGGCGGTTTTAACCAATGTCACGGACGGGGCGCATGTCCGGCGGGTAGCCCGCAAGTTTCTCAAAGAATTAAGCCGACATTTTATTCTGGAGAACCACAAAATGACCATCACCACCTCCATCGGGGTGAGTCTTTATCCAGAGGATGGGGATGAGATGCTCGATCTGCTCAACAAGGCGGACAAGGCGTTGTATCAGGCCAAGAGTGTGGGGCGCAACAACGTGCAGTTCTTCTCACAACTGGAACCCAAGAGATGAACCGGCCCTGGGGGGGGCTCGGATGGGTGATCCTTGCGCTATTCCTGCCAGCCATGCTGCATGCGGAACCCCTCAACGATGAGGTACTCAAACGAGTACTAGACCGGGCCTTTTGTTCCCCAGATACTGTTTTCCCACAGCCTCTGGCATGGCAAAAACAATCCATTCAATATGACCGTTGGGCCAAGGATGGAGATATGGCGATCACCCTGGATCAACAGATTCATCAACTCCTGTTTCCACTGATCCAGCAATATGCCCAAGAGAACCATCTCGATATTCGTTTACGGGAGGGAACCTGCGGCACCTCAGCGGGTTTGGTCAGTCGCAAGATGGTGGACAGTGGCGGTTTTTGCTGTCCTCCTGGCAAAAGCGACCGTTTGCCGGGTTTGACTTTTCACACCTTGGGGATTGTGAGCATTGCCATTTTGCTGCACCCAGAGAATCCGGTCACCGATCTTAGTTTAAAACAGGTGCGAGAGATTTTTCAGGGCAATCCGCGTCACTGGTCACAGATTACGGACACCACCGGGACTCAAGGTCTCCCCTTACCCATTCAGACCATTGGGCGACTCCATTGCAAGCTGCGTCCTGGTCACTGGCGGGCGTTGTTATCGGATCCCGACGAATTCAGCCCACGCATGGAGGAGGTAGGAACCATTCCCGACATGATCCAACGGGTATTGGCCCAACGTGGAGCCATTGGCTATGAAACCCTCTGGCATGTAGAGCGACACAGCAACAAGGGACGCCCCAAAGCCATCGCCATCGACGGCCACGCCCCGCATGAGACCCAAGCCCTGATCGCTGGGAAATATCCCTTGTATCACGTTTTCAATTTAACGCTGTGGGAGGGTGAAGGGTTGACCAACCCAAAAGCGGCGGCCTTGGTGGCCTATTTGATCAAGGCGGTGGAGGCTATGAATCCACAAGTCAGCATGATTCCAGCCTCTGCGTTGCGTCAGGCGGGATGGCAGTTCCAGGGGAACGAGTTGACGGGGGAACCACGACGTTGAAGCCATCTCTTGTTCGTCAATTGTGGCGAGCTTCGGCATGCAACTTCAAACCGAGGGCACCAATGACTTTGAGGATGGTATCGAAACTCGGACTGCGTTCACCGGAAAGGGCCTTGTAAAGGCTTTCGCGAGACAATCCGGCATCTCGTGCCACCTGTGACATGCCCTTGGCGCGGGCGATATCGCCTAGTGCTTTGGCAATAAATGCCGCATCACCATTGGCTTCTTCAAGGCAGGCCTCAAAATAAGCGGCCATCTCCTCTGGTGTTCTGAGGTGTTCGGCAACGTCATAGGGCGTGGTGGTAATTTTGCTCATGAATGTGCCTCCAGCCATTTTTGCAAATTTCAATCGTAAACCGACTGTAGCTTCTTGGCTACACATTGTCAATAGATTTCACCGCAGTTCCAGGGGAACGAGTTGACGGGGGAACCACGACGTTGAACGGGTCGGCATGATCAACCGTTTTTCTTCCCCGCCGTACCCGCTCTGGTTCCATGCTCTCGTCCGCAGACCACCCCCCAATCGCCTCCCCCTTCAGGTTGATGCGTTTAAAGAGTTGATCGATCTGGACATCGTGCTGTTCTGGGGTCATGAGGCTATCCTTGTTTATCCAATTTTATGATAGTCTATATAAATAAAATAAATAGAAATGCGTGTCAATGATTGGTACGGATTGAAAAAATCATTTCATCAATCAAAAAAAGTGGTATGATAAAACTAAAAAGTTCATTTTTTTTACGCAAGAAACTGGGAGCAAGCCGTGCTGAATATTTTTATTTCTTATGCTCATGAAGATGAAGCGTTCAAAAATGATCTTTTGACGCACCTCAAAGGACTGGAACGACAAAAAAAAATTCTTCCATGGCAAGATGGTCTGCTGGAAGTGGGAGGAGATTGGCGGCCTCAAATCCAGAAAGCCATGGATGGCTGTCACATGGCTCTGTTTCTTGTCAGTCCGTCGTTCATCGCATCGGATTTTATCGACTCCGAGGAAGTTTCCCGACTCATGAAACGACGGGAGACAGACAATATCTGCGTTATTCCCATCCTCATCCGTCCCTGCAATTGGAAGTTTGAAAAATACGAGGGCATTCAATTCCTCCCAGAAAACGGAAAAGCGGTAATCAGCTTTCCCAAGTCAAACGGTAAACGGGATGAAATCTGGGTAAAAATAACCGAAGCAATCGCCAAATTCGCAGAAACCATTCCAGCCACTTCCAACGACTTCCTGACAGAATACCGCCGATGCTTTGCGAATCGATTCAGTAGTTGGGACTTGGCCCATGCTGGAGTGGTCCAGGGGGGTGGAGCGAGGAAACCCATTGAGGCCTCCCTGGAGGCGATGTTCACACCCTTGCGAATGGGTACAGGCTATAACCCAGAGAAACTGGATGAAGGGGTCGAAATCACCCCAGACATCCTTTTGGAAGCGGAACGTTCATGCGTACCCTAGAATGGTGATAAGCTGAAATACTGGCACACTACCGTGAATTCTGGCTGGATTCCATGGTTGCTTTTCCGGCCCGAACGTTACTACAATGATTAACATGCTAATCACATACGACCCTGCCAAACGGGATAAGACCCTTGCTGAACGTGGACTTGATTTCAAAAATGCTGACCTTGTATTTGCAGGCCGCATTTACGAAATTGAGGACTTGCGCAAAGATTACGGATAACGCAGAGTAATGTGTTTTGGCACATTGAACGGTCGCATGGTTGTGATCGGATATGTGCAACGAGGAGAAGCATACCACATTTTTACAATGAGGAAAGCCAATGAACGAGAAGTCTCCCGATTCCGAAACAAACTGGATTAAAGTTGATGAACACATCATTCAACCCGAAGAATATGAAGAACTTCCAGAATGGACCGACGCCATGTTTGCAGCGGCTGACGTCTATGAGAACGGCAGACTGATTCATCGGGATCGTACCCGTCAACAAAACACACTGTAACACCAAAATGACCTCCCCATCGTTTCTCTTCATCCACGTCACACGCATTGGCGACTCCCTCTTTGCCACGCCAGCCATGCGTGCGATAGCCGAAACCTATCCTGGCGCAAGAATTGATGTACTGGGACACCCAAAACGGGCGGAAGTGTTTGAAAACCTCCCCTTCATTCAAAACATTGGACAAGTGACCCCCAAAACCGCCTGGATGCGGGGACGATTACGCAGCCATACCTATGACTGGGCCTTTGTCTACGGCTTTGACGAACCCCTAGTATCCCTTGGACTCCGTTTGGCCACCCAAACGGTCGCCTTTCGTCAACGCAACGAAAAACTAAATCAGCAACTCACGCATCTGGTAGAACCACCCCCCTTTCAAAGCGAACACGCCATCAAACAGCTGCTGCGCCTTCCCGCGAGCATGGGAGCCACCACCGAAAATCTGCGCATTGCTTACGCGACCACCCCACAGGAACAAAAAAACGCTCAAAGAGTGCTAGGCGATTTCGCACACGGCACTGGACCCTTGATCGGGATGCAACCGTGCAGCTTTCCAACCAAATCCTATCGTGACTGGCCCATCAGCCATTTCCAGGAACTATGCCTCAAAATTTCACAGCACTGGCCGACCGCCCGTTTTGTCATTTTTGGCGGTCCAGACGACCGACCCAAAACCCAACCCTTGGCCGACAGCCTGCAAAACAAGGCCTTGCACCTGACTGGAAAGTTGTCCTTGCGCCAAACCGGGGCCGTGATGCCCTTTCTCCAGCTTTACCTGGGGGTAGACACAGGATTAACCCATATGATGAGTGCCTTGGACACGCCCATGCTCCTGTTGTATCATTGTCTCTCGCTCCCGGACCAGACAGGACCACTGCAACATCCCCATTGCCAGTTTTTAACCCTGTCACCCGGCAATCGTCCCTGTAACCAAACTCTCAGCCTGGGCGAGATCACGGTGGAGACCGCTTTTGCGGCTGTCAAGGGCATGTTGTAAATATCTATTTTCAATGGAGTCGTCATGAAATGTCATATCTGTGGGAATGAACAGCGCAATACCCTGCATTACCCAAAAGAGATGATGTACGGACTGCGCGAGTCGTTCGAATATCAATGCTGCGGCGAATGCGGCATGGTGCAAATCACAGCGATTCCTGAAGCACTGGGGAACTATTATGGCGATGAATACTCCTCTTTCAAAAAAAACCGCGAAACCCTTTTACCCCCTTTGCTTGCCAAACTCAGAGCCTGTCGCACCCGACATTATCTGGGAAACGGTGACCCATTGGGAGCCTTAATCAGCCTATTTTCCCGCCGACCGCCCTACTTTGACTGGGTAGCCCCCTTTAACCTGACACTAAATAGCTCCATCCTAGACGTGGGTTGCGGTTCAGGCGGTCTGCTGTTGAAACTACGCCGGGAAGGATTTACCGATTTATTGGGTGTGGATCTTTTTTTAGCAGAAACCAGAGAATATGCCTGTGGAGTACGCATACTGGCCGCATCATTGGATCAGGTGACGCGCTGCTTTGACCTGATCATGCTGCACCACTCATTGGAACACATGCCAGACCAGCATGCGGCCTTGGCCTCTGTGCGCGAACGGCTCAACCCTGGTGGCGGGGTACTGATTCGCATCCCAATGGCCAACTGCTACGCACACCGCCGCTACGGAGTCCACTGGGCAGCTTGGGATCCCCCCCGACACCTCTATTTGCACACGGTGCGCAGTTTGCATCATTTGGCAAAAATGCATGGCTTTGCCGTGTTCGACGTGCGTTACGACTCTGGAACCGAAGGCATTCTGGGCAGCGAATATTATCAACGCGATATTCCACGGGTGGAATGGCCCAATGCAGACCGATCCGGCACTTTCAGCCCACAAACCCGAAAAGCAGCCGAGGATCTCGCGCGACAACTCAATACGATCCAAGACGGCGATACCGCCTGTTTTTATCTGCGACCGATCCAATAAATTGGGGCCCTACACCCCATCGGCGTGTGCCTGAATCCGGTTCAAGACCACGCGCATTCGATCCACATGGGTGGGCAGTTGCAGTGTTCGGGCATAACCAGCTTTGGCAATGGCCTCCCGTTCATCGTCGTGTTCCAGATAATAATTCACCTTGGTCAACAGCTCTTCAGGCGTTGCAAAGGTGACGATCTCTTCATTGAGTCGGAAAACCTCTTCGAGCCCACGGGAATATTCGGTCAAATAAAACGCCCCACAAGCCGGAACATCCGCCGTGCGCAACGTCACCCCACTGGCCTCAGTAGCTGCCCATTGGTTGATATTGATGACAATTTTTCCTGAATTATAAAATTTTACCAATTCATCCCCATGCAGGGTTCTGGCCACAACAGAGGAAAAAAGGGGATAAGTCCGTAATAAGTTTTTGGTACGCCAACCCGGACCCACGATGCCAAGACGCAACTTGGCAAGCGGCAGGAGGTATTCCATTCGTTTGGGTGTACAGATCCCGACAAAAACGACATCATAGGCATAGCGGCGTTGATCGAGTGGATAAAAACGGCTGCGATCCACGGCATTGGCCGGAAGATATTCAACATTCATCTCTTTGACCGATTCGTGGATGCAAAAATAGATATCGTAAAATGGACGATCCCTAAACAAGGTATCGATCCGTTTCAGATCTTTGATCCACCAACCGATGGTGACAGCCCCCTGCCTTTGCATCTCTTGCAGCAATTGGGAATCCACATGATTCCCCCGGATCACCAAAACAGCATCTGGGCGTGCTTGGGCAAAAACGGTTTGCACGTTTCGCAAAAGAGCATCCCGTTCCTGCCGCACATAATAGTCACTTAAAGGTTGTTTGAGGTTCACCAGTTTGGCTAAAGATTTAGTAATTTTTTTCAAAAACATGCCAACCCTTGACTGACGGATTTCCGTATTGACTGGAAACACCGTCACGCCAGCTTGAGTCAAGGCCGCGACACATTGATTGGCCAATGGCTGCGTTTTATTAATAAAATCACCACAAACCATCATGCGAATAGCGGATTTTTCCATGGGAACCACCTTGATAGATTTAAAATTCATATGGAAAATCATATAATTTCCGATATTTCAAGTCAAGGTTTCCCAAAAAAGGTGGCCCAATACCGCACCAATTTGCCGTTGACTTTTTATCTCGAAGGGGTAGCATGTTCACTTATTTTTAAAGCTAGGCACACCAAACCAAAAAAGTGAATCCATCGGATCCCTATGAAAAAAATTCCCACAACCTTAGTCACCCAAACGGAATTGCGCCGCCGTCTCTGTGCCGAAGCCAAGCGTCGCAGTGGATTGGTTCTTCCCTACGCGCCCCTGGAAATCTATGTTGATCCTTCCAATATCTGTGACCTGCGTTGTACCTTTTGCCCACAAAGCAACTGGGGCAGCCGAGAGCGGGGATTCATGTCCATGGATCTCTATCGCCGTATCCTAGATGAAGTCGCCATCCTCAAACCCAAACAATTAAAACTGTTTGGCTTCGGCGAATCTCTTCTTCACCGTCAACTGATAGAAATGATCACCTTGGCCGAACAAAGGGGCATTTCAGTCATCATCCACACCAACGCCAAACGGCTAAACGAGGAGATGGCACACAAACTTCTCGCGAGCAACTTATCGGAACTCTGTTTCAGCTTCGACACAGCCGACCGCGAACTCTATAACCGAATGCGGATACGTAGCGATTTTGACTTGGTTTTAGAAAACATTCACCGTTTTTTACGCATCAAAAAGGAGAAAGGGTTAACAAAACCCAAGATTTTTCTTCAGGAGATTGTCCCTTTTGGACCGGGCCTTTTGTGCGAAAACACCCCGGCTTATCGTCAACTATTTGAAGGATTTGACGTTCATTTGGATGTTCGCTTTTTACATAGTTTTGCGGGAGGTTCCAACGAATCCAGCTTTCCCTCTCTCAACCTCACAGGAACCTCTCCCTGCCATGAGATTTACCATCGGCTCGTCATCACCTTCGATGGAAAAGTCCATGCCTGTTGCCTAGATCCCGAAGGCCACAATATTATCGGCGACTTGCAGCAAGGCGATACCATTACCTCGTCTTGGAACAGTCCAGCCATGCAGCGTCTTCGCTACCTGACCAACGCAGGCCGCATGGCCGACATTCTCCCCTGCAATCAATGCCACATGCTCCATCGTCCCCAGAAAAAGAGTCGCCGATTTTTTCGTAAAATCCCAGCTGCTCTGCTCTGGTGGTGGTATACCAAAGATCTGGCCCCTCCAACCATTCCCTCTCCATGAACCCATCGAAAAGAGTCAAAGCCGCCATTGCCAACAAGGTCGTATCCTGGCTTGAAAAATGGCGAACCCGTTATTTTCTCTTGCAAATACCGCAGGTTGGCGAAGACGTTCGTATTTTCAATGGTCTATTTGTGGAGAATCCGCACAATGTGATTCTGGGCAACCATGTGCGCATCAACGTCAACTGCATGATGCAGGCTCACGCACGCATTGAAATTGGCGATTATACCATGATCGGGGCCTCCTGTCTGATCGTCACCGCCAATCACGACACCTCCAAACGGGGCCTGGAAGCCTTCGATACCCAAAAGCATCTGCCGGTCAAAATTGGACGTCATTGCTGGTTGGGAGCAGGAGTCACTGTTCTGCCGGGGGTGACCATTGGCGATGAGGTAGTGGTAGGCGCGGGAAGTACCGTGACAAGCGACCTGCCTCCTGGAGGAATCTATGCTGGGTCTCCAGCCCGATTCATCAAAACCAGACCAGGGATTGGAATCGATTCTTGCCATGAAACCCTATAAAATGGATAATATCAAAGTACTCGTGGTGGGGGGAGCCGGTTTCATTGGCTCCCATATGCTCAAAATGCTGCACAAATCTGGGATACACGCAACGTGCCTAGACGATCTTTCCACGGGATATCGTGAGGCCGTTCGCTATGGAACCCTCGTAGAGATGGATTTAGCGCATGCCGCTGCCATTGAAAAATTCTTCGCGGAAAACTCCTTTGATGTGGTGATGCACTTCGCCTCGTTCATTCAAGTTGGAGAGTCGGTGTTGGATCCAGCAAAATATTATCAAAATAATTTTATTAACACAAAAAATCTTCTTGATGCCATGATTATTCACAATGTGAATAATTTTATTTTTTCATCCACGGCGGCAATCTATGGGGATCCTCAGTATACCCCGATCAATGAAATCCATCCGAAACACCCAGTCAACCCCTATGGTCGCTCCAAATGGATGGTGGAACAGATGTTAGAGGACTATGACCGGGCTTATGGGCTGAAATCGATCACGCTACGTTATTTCAATGCCGCAGGTGCGGACCCAGATGGGGAACTGGCAGAGCGGCATATTCCCGAAACCCACCTGATACCAATTATTTTGCGTGTTGCCGCAGGCAAAAGTCCGCATCTCCAGATTTTTGGTAGTGATTACGACACCCCGGATGGCACCTGTATTCGCGATTATGTTCACGTGGAAGATCTCTGTTCGGCGCATCTGCTCGCCATTGAAAAACTGCTATCCGAGAAAAAAAGCAGGCAATATAATCTTGGCAACGGGCAAGGATTTTCGGTCAAGGAGGTTGTTGAGGAGGCGGGTCGCATCACCAAGAGGCCCATTGCTGTGCTTGTTTCGGCAAGACGCCCTGGAGATGTCCCTGTTCTGGTAGCCGAGGCCTCATTGGCGCGGACAGAACTCAATTGGCACCCCCAATATTCCAGCCTAGGTGATATGGTGGCACACGCATGGGCCGCGAACAAGAAATTATCTTGACGATTGAATCCACTCCAATGTAAAAGTTATCCGTTTGACTTTTTTATTTTTCTTGCTACGCATACGGTCCAATACTCATGAAAGACTACTCCCACCTTCCATTTGGTATCCGCCAATTACGCACCCAATGGCGCACCTTTCGCCTTAGCCTAAAGAACGCTCGCAAAGCCTTTCGACCCGGAGAGATACTCTATCATCTGGGCATGAAAGAGTTGGATGGCTATCGGGTCGCCTACCGCAAAGGAACCAGCGACGTCAAAGTACTGGCCCACAGCTTTGGCAATGACCGTTTTTTTCCTGCCGTTCCTGAATATCAGCCACAACCCAATCATATCATTATCGATATTGGCGCGCACATCGGCGGATTTGCCCTGGTGGCAGCCAAAAAAGTCCCTCAAGGACAAGTGTTCGCCATAGAGGCCTGCCTAGAGGCCTATGATTATCTATGCGTCAATATTGCCATGAACCGCATGGACAACATCAAAGCCCATCATCTGGCCCTCACTGATCAAAAAGGGGTGTTGCGACTCTATCATGATGACGGCAACTGGGGCCACTCCATCATGATGCCGATCTCTCCCGTATGGGAAGAGACGCCTAGCGACACTTTGACCAATTATCTGGCTGAACAAGGCTTAAAATCGGTGGATTTCATCAAGATGAACTGTGAAGGGGCGGAATTTCCCATTCTCATGAGTACATCGGTGGCGTTACTGAAACAGGTGGGTTGCATGCTGATATTCTATCATGCGGACCTCTCCCCCCGGCACACCTTGGCGGATCTGCGCACCCACTTGGAAAATGCCGGTTTTAAAACCAGACTGAGCCATCAGGAAGATGATCGGGGAGGACTGGTGGCCTACCGAGATCCGCCATGAAGGTAGCGTGTAACCTGACCATCATTGTTCCCGTTTACAACACCTCGGCGTTCCTGCTCACTTGCCTGGAATCTCTCTGTGGCGAAGACCCGACTTGCACAGAAATTTTGCTTATCAATGATGGTTCCACCGATCACAGTCCAGATATTCTGGCAAAATTCTGCCAAGACAAACCATGGTTTCGCATTATCCACCAAGTCAATCAAGGACTTTCCTGCGCCCGCAACACCGGATTAAACCAAGCCCAAGGCCGTTATATCGCCTTTTGCGACTCCGATGATTTTGTCTTGCCAGGATACTACACCCACATGACCGCCTTGGCCATAAAACAGGATGCAGACATGGTCTTGGGCAATGCTACCTATCATTTTGAGGGACGTCAAACAGATTACCCGCTCTACCGAGATCCCCTCCCCTCAACCAACATGACTGGACAGGCATGGCTCACCTTACGCTTACGCCAAAAATCACTGCTGCACATGGTGTGGATGCAGGTCTATAAAAGAGAAATGATCGAACGTTTGTCCCTACGGTTTACCCCAGGAATCGGCCATGAAGATGTACTCTGGACCTCACAAGCCCTTCTGACAGCCCAAAAAATTGCCTTTTGGAATGAACCTGGGTATTACTATCGACAATGGAAACGCAACGTCCAGTTTTCAGACAAACAGTTATACTATTCAGCAAACAGCTATATTGTCAATTCTCTGGCATTGGCCGAAATGACTTCACACATCAACGACCCTGAACTGGCCCACTTGATGCGTTGGCAACTGGTGGATGATGGCCTGTCTATGTTTCATAAAATCAACAAGATGTCTAGCTCAGAGATTAAACGTCGCTGTTTGCGGGAGGTCTGGACACGCGGCGTGTTTGGGGTTTTATGGCGCAACGCGACCCTGATCAGTCAGAAGCGTCGTATTGCCAAAAATTTCCTCAAAATTCTAATCCCCTTTTAATCGCTCATCCTTTATGAAATGCCGCATCTGTGACAATGACCAGGAAAACAGCTCTTATTATCCGCAAGAGAGAATGTTTGATCTGCGCGAACGGTTTGAATATCTGCGTTGCGGCGTCTGTGGTCTCTTGCAAATCGCCCAGATTCCCGATGACTTGGCACGCTTTTATGGCGACGGGTATTATTCTTTGCAAAAACTCCGGGAGAAAAAACTATCCCCTCTAGCCGCCCAACTAAGAACCTACCGTACCCGGTTTTATCTGGGAGAGAAAACGATGATAGGTCGTTTGCTTGCACAGTTTGGCCGAATCCCGCAACATTTTGCTTGGTTGACCCCATTCAACTTGACTCTGAAAAGCTCCATCCTGGATGTGGGATGTGGTACAGGGGGAGTGCTGTTGAAATTGCGCCGGGAGGGTTTCAGCGATTTGCTCGGCCTAGATCCCTTTTTACCCACCTCTTTGGAGTATGCCAGTGGGGTTACCATTTTGGCCGAACCCATCGAGGCGGTAAAACGTTCTTTTGACCTAATCATGCTGCACCACTCACTCGAACACATGCCAGACCAGCATGGCATCATGCAGGCCTTGCGTGCGAGACTCAACCCCCATGGCGGCGTTCTGTTGCGCCTTCCGGTAGCCGAATCCTACGCCCACCGCCGTTATGGGATCCACTGGATGGCTTGGGACGCCCCCCGCCATCTTTATCTGCATACGGTGCGCAGTCTGCATTATCTAGCCAAGCTGCATGGATTTGAAATATTCGACATTCGGTACGATGCGCGACCGGAAAACCTCTTGGGATGCGAATATTATCAACGCGACATTGCCCACAAGGATTGGCCCGAAACCCAAAGCGGCGGCAAACGATCCCTTTTCAGCCCAGAAACGCTGCATGCCATGCGCCAGCTCACCCAAAGGCTCAACGCCACCTTGGATGGCGACACGGCCTGCTTTTATTTAAGAGTGCAATGAATATCGCGCTGGTGGTGACCAATTTGCAGGGTGGTGGCGCGGAAAAAGCCATGATCACCCTGGCCGCCACCCTGCGTGCAAACGGGCATGAGGTCTGCCTGATCTTGCTGGAGGATATTCGTCAACATGGGGTGCCTGAAGGTCTCCCCATTCTGGCATTGACTCCCCCTGGCAAACCCCTCTCCAAAGGATGGCTCGGCAAATGGCTGGCTGCGTGGCGATTGCGTCGCGTCTGGAGCAGACAACACCCTTTTGATCTGGTGATTTCGACTCTCCCTTTTGCCGATGAGGTGTGTCGCAAGGCCCGTCTGCCACACCACTGGATGCGCATTGCCAACACCCTCTCCAGTGAAATCAACGCACTAAGACAAAAAGATCCGGTCAAAGCCGCTCGACGTCTGGCGCGTTATCGCGGGTTGTACGCAGACCAATCCTTAATCGCCGTATCCAACGGGGCTGGTGAGGATCTCAGCGTTAATCTGGCCATCCAGCCACGACAATTACGGGTTATTCACAACCTGTTTGATTTTGAACGGATGCGCCAATTGGCCAAAATGCCGGTTGAAGGGGTGCCAGAATCCCCCTATGTGATCCATGTGGGCCGTTTTGCGCGACAAAAACGCCATGATCTCTTGCTGGATGCGTGGCAAATCCTGGAAACTCCTCATCAACTGGTGCTGTTGACCGAACCTTGCAGCAAACTGGAGCAATGGATCGTCGAACGCGGACTCAAAAACCGAGTGCGAATCGTTGGTTTTCAGCCAAATCCCTATCCCTGGATTGCCAGGGCCGAACTGTTGGTTCTCTGTTCAGACCATGAAGGAATGCCCAACGTGTTAATCGAGTCCCTTGCCTGTGGAACGCCGGTGGTCTCCACCGACTGTCCATCCGGCCCCCGTGAACTGTTGCTCTCTGCGATACCCGAAGCACTGGTGCCGATGAATGATGCCAAGGCCTTGGCAGACCGGATCCATCGGTTGCTGACACACTCCTATGACCCCTCTCGCGTGGATCTCTCCGCTTTCACCCCAGCGGTCACGATTGCGGCTCTCGAATCTCTGGAGAAACCCTAATCCATGTGCGGCATTCTGGGGGCCATTGGCAGCCAATGGCGTGACCATATCGAGGCGGCCCTGACAACGCTGGACAAACGGGGACCAGACGAACAAGGACTCTTTCGTCAGGATGAGGCCATTTTGGGACACACCCGTCTGGCAGTAATCGACGCCCAAGGCGGCCATCAGCCCTTGCTTTCGCCGGGAGGGCGTCATGTCCTGGTGTTCAATGGCGAGATTTACAACTTTCTTGAGTTGCGTCAGGAGTTGCAGTCACTCGGACACCCTTTCACCACCCGCTCTGACAGTGAAGTTCTGCTCACCGCCTATCGGCACTGGGGTGAGGCGATGTTGTCACGACTCGACGGTATGTTTGCCTTTGCCATTTGGGATACCCACACCCAAACCCTGTTTGCCGCCCGTGACCGGTTGGGAATCAAGCCCTTTTTCTACTCCAAGTTGAGCGGATTGATCTTTGCTTCCACGCTGGCTCCTTTTTTTCGCTTGCCGGGGTTTCCTTTGCGTTTGCAGGGTCAGGCACTGCGGGATTATCTGGCATTTCAAACCCCATCGGCCCCGGACACCTTTCTATCCGACTGCCAGCAACTCCCGCCAGGCCATCAATTGCACTATACGGCCCGCTCTGGCGTGTTGAAAGTACGGCGGTACTGGTCCATTCCCCGCGAACAGGTCAACGAACCCATGGAGATGGAGGCCTGCATCGAACGGGTGGATAGTGCCATCCAAGAGAGTGTACGGCGTCAACTGATGGCGGATGTTCCCTTGGGGGCCTTTCTCTCTGGCGGGATTGATTCCAGTTTGATCGTCCGTTACATGGCCGAAGCTGGCATGCGCAATTTACGCAGTTTCAGTCTGAAATTCACCCAAAAAAAATTCGACGAATCCTCCCATGCCCGACAGGTGGCGCAACGATTTGGTTGCGAGCATCATGAACTCGAAGCCCCAGAAATCGATGAGACAGCCTTTTTAGCGGCCATTGACGATTTAGACCAACCACTGGCTGATCCGGCCTACATCATGACCCACGCCCTTTCGCGACTGACGCGCACCCATGTGACCGTGGCCTTGAGTGGGGATGGCGGGGATGAACTCTTTGGCGGCTATGGCCGTTATCAGGAGCAACAGGCCGATTACCCGATCAAGCCATGGCAAGCGGTTATACGCTCGCTGGTTGAGACTGGCCTGTTGCCGGGGGCGTTGCTACGACGGACATTACATGGCCGGGAGATGATGTTTTACAAACGGGTAGAGTTGGGACCATGGGAGCAATCACGCAAAAGCATGACGCGCCTCTTGGCTCCCTGGGCGAGAAAGGCGTGCGCCTGCGACAAAACTTTGGAGATGTGGCACACACTGGTTGATGAACTCGGTGGAGAAATCACCCCATCCACCCATTTGCGAGCGGATTTATGGAGTTATCTCTCTGAAAACTGCCTGATCAAAACCGACCGGGCCAGCATGGCGCATGGGTTGGAGGTTAGGGTGCCGTTGTTGGGCAACCCGGTAATCGATGTGGCACTTGCCATTCCGGCTGCGATTCACCTACAAGATGGCGGCAAGGCGATCTTAAAAGCCTTGAGTCGTCGCTGGTTGCCAGAAGAGGTTTGGAATCGCCCCAAACATGGTTTTTCCATTCCCTTGGGTGATCTGTTTCAAGGGGCTTGGCGACCCTTAGGAGACCGAGCGTTTGCGAATGTGGAGCGTACCGCGCCATTTTTAAACGCCAAGGCGGCGCAAGCCTTGTGGAACAACTGCGCCTCTGGCGGACGAGCCTCACGCCGTCTGACCTATACACTGCTGGTGCTGCTTTTGTGGCTGGAACGGCATCCGGGGGTGGAGTTGGAGACAAAAAAAGGCGGTGTTTCAGAATTATTGTAACATTCAATACCTTTGACTTTCCCCCCAAAAAGGGGGCATCCTGTTTCCGAAATGATATCGAGATTTATCTATGAAGGAGGCATCATGAGCGATCCAACGGAATCCCCCACCCCCTATGATAAGTCGGAAAACCAAGCTCACATCTCACGATTAATCAGCGATGCTGATCGGGCTGAAATCGAATCCTTAAGAAAAAAATTGAACAGTATTCTGCTGTTGGGTACAGAACAGACGATTACTGGAGCGTCGCGTTCTTCCTACCTTCAACAAGAGGGAGGCGGATTCACTGAAATAACCATTCACAAATTTCGACGATTGAACAACATCGAAATCAAAAATTTATGCAAAATCAATCTTATTGCTGGCGTTAATAATTCAGGAAAAACGACGTTGCTTGAGGCCGTGAAACTACTTAGTGGCCTCAATCATTCTGAAGAGTTTATCAATCTCGTGCGCAGTCGCGCCAAAACATCCTCGGAGCAAGTAGACATCCAATGGTTTATTGATCAATTGCCGAACGGTGAACTATCAGGCACCTTTGCCAACAAAACCGCCTCACTTAAACTAGAAATCGAAGACATTTATCCTGAAGACATGACTCAATACTTGAAGTCAATTTACTTCGATGTCACCTTCAACGAACAGTCATGGCATTCAGTAATTCACTTTTTTGAGAAATATCCACGCAAGACAAAAGGAGAATTCGTATCGATTTGTCCTTCTGTTTTCTCCAGTCCGTTCAGCGGCCTTGAACCAAAACTGTTAAATGATTGCTACGACAAAAGCCTAGCCGAAGGGAGCAAACAACTGATCATAGATTTTATTCGTTCCCATATTGACCCAATGATTATAAATATCGAGAAGAACAGCAAGGGCCATTTTACAGTCATCCATAAAAAAATCAGCCCAAACCCCGACATCACCATGTTTGGTGAGGGGCTACAGCGAATCTTTAAAATCGGACTCCTGTTTGCAGGAGCAAAAAACGGTGTCGTCATTATCGATGAATTAGAAAATGCTATTCATGCAGGACTCCTACCGAAACTAACAACTCTTATCTATAATCTAGCAATCCAATTTAACTCTCAAGTTTTTATAAGTTCACATAGTAAAGAGTGTATTGATGCCTTTGCCATGAATGAAGAGATTCCAAAAACCGATATTTCAGGCCACAGTCTGTTTGAGAAGGACCGAAATCTCATTTGCCGATCCTTTTCAGGGGAGCGTCTGTCTGCCCTTATTGAAAACATTGATTTTGATTTGAGAGGAGGACTATTACGATGAAGGTTCTATTTGTATTTTGTGAAGGACCGCACGATGCCCATTTCATCAGCAGAATACTGAAAACCTCAAAACAGTACGAAGAGTATGACAAGATAATAAAAGAATATCCTCGCCCTTTATATAAATTTATTTCCCAAACATTAATAACAAAAAATATTGAAGAGATCAAAATCGGAAAACCAGACAAGCATCCTATGCCGATTTGCAGTCTCAAAAAGATCAATGAAGAGATTCTTGTTCTTCCGATCTCTTTAGGTGGAATTGACAAGATTGCTGAAACAAAATTTTTGCTTGAAAAAATTATTATTAGTTTTAATAAGGATGTTCTTGAATACCCTGGATGCGAAATAACCGCCATCTCCACCCTTTTTATCTACGACGCAGATGCACGAGGAGTTCAGGAAACGATTCGATTGTGGAATGAAAGATATTTTCACTTCTCTTTTGATCTTGAAATATCGCAAAATCACTCGCGATGGATAGATATAAAGGATCATCGAATTGGTATCTTTGTCTTCACCGGTCCTGATGGAAATCAAGGCACTCTGGAAGATAATTTAATCGAGATTTTTCGCAGTAACAGTGGCACTCTTCTAGGGGATGCCGAAAACTTGCTTGATCAATATTTTCATGGAAAATCTGAAAATGAAGATGAATTAGTATACTTAACCAAGAAAAAAAAGGGGATTCTGACCATCTGTGGTCAAACAGAGAAAAAAAATGCTGGCTATGCGTTATCTGTAGTGGTACGTGACACGGAACTATTGAACAATACTTTTTACCCGATCAATCAGAACACACAATGGGCTATTCTGCTCAACTTTATCAATAATTCATTTCTATAAACAGTTATATATAACAAAAATTGCCTACCATGACGAACACCTAAAAGGAAAAAAAATTGCACATTCTAATAGGCTACCGCACTCCGTTTGCCGCACTAGAGACGGCATGGAAGGCGCAAGGAGATACCCTTGTTGCATGGCGACCAGGAACCCCTCTCCCCGCCGAGGCCATCGACGTGGATGGGGCGGTACTCGACTTCCCGGATGCCGCCAAAAACCTTTTTTCCGTCTTCAAGTTGACACGTCTCCTGGCACAACGCGGCAAACCCGTGGCCGCCATCAATCGGGATGCTCCCTGGAACAAAGGAGTCCATCAACGACGCTTGTGGGCCTTAAAACAGCTGCGTCTGTTGGATTTCTACCTCTCCCACTCCCTGCAAAAGGCCGAAGGGTTCGCCCGTCAGGCCATCTATTTCCCCAACGCCGCTGACATAAGCCGGTATCATCTGCGGGGGAAAACCTTGGAATCTCTGCGCAACCCCACCCAATACCGCCATTCGGTCTCTTTTGTGGGCAACATTGATGATGTCCGTTATAAAGAACATCGAGAACGGGTGGAACAATTGCAAACATTGCGTGAGATGCTGGCAACAGCGAAAATTGAACTGACACTGTTCAACAGCTTGAAGATGAGCGTGGAGCAACAGGTGGAGGTCATTCAAACCAGCCTCATCAATCTCAACCTAGGGGCGGCCTGCGACAAGGGGTCTGAGCGCACTTGGGGATTGCCAGAACGGTGCTACGGCATTCCGGCCTGTGGCGGATTTCTTTTGAGCGACGCCCGAAAACAGGCTGCCGACGATTTCACCCCTGGAGAAGAGTGGATCGATTTTGAAGATCTGTCAGGGTGCGTGACTCGTATCCAAGAGCGTCTCGCCGATTTTACTGGAACGCGCCGCATGGCCGAGGCCGCCCATACGCGGGTCATGACCCAACACACCTATGCCCATCGAGCCATGAAATTAAAATCTCTGCTGACAACCGGAATGAAACCGTGAAAACGCACCTCACGCCCAACCAGCCACGCATTCTGGTGATCCGGCGCGACAATATCGGCGATCTGGTCTGCACCACGCCGTTGTTTGCCAGACTGCGCCACCATTTTCCCCAGGCCCATATCGCAGCTTTGGTCACCGAATATAATCTCCCGGTTCTCTCTGGCAATCCCCACCTGGACGCAGTATTTTTCTACCAAAAAAGTAAACACCGCGCAGAAAACGAAAGCTGGCTTGGCACCTATGCACGCCGCATCGCCTTGATATTCAAACTGCGCCAAATGCGCTTTGACTGTGTATTGCTTCCAGGCGGTCCCCACCCAAGCGCACAGCGCACCGCAAAACTGCTGGGGGCCAGCAAAATCATCGTGCGCACCCAAACCCCACCCGGCGCGCATGAAGTCGAATGCGTACTCCAAGTTTGCCAAGATCTTGGAATCCACGACACCACGCCACCGCCACCCACACAACTCTTCCCAGACCCGAATGCCCTATCCAAACGGCTCCCACAAGGAAAAAAAACCATCGGCGTCCATATCAGTGCCCGCAAACCGGCGCAACGTTGGTCTGCCGAAAAATTCTCTGAACTGATCGGCTCACTCTGTACGCAAGGCTATCGAGTGGTGCTGTTTTGGTCTCCAGGGGCCGAAGACAACCCCCTCCACCCTGGAGATGACAACAAGGCGAACACGATTTTAACCACCCTTTCGGGTAAACCAGTCATCCCCATGTCAACCCATACCTTATCTGAACTCATTGCAGGTCTGGCCTGTTGCGATGCGATCATCTGCTCGGATGGCGGGGCCATGCATTTGGCGGCAGGACTGGGAAAACCCATTGTCTGCTTTTTTGGCAACTCAGCACCACAACGCTGGCGTCCCTGGGGCGTACCTCATCGGGTGTTGCAACCCGCCAGCGAACGGGTGGAAGATATCACCGTACAAGAGGCCCTGACCGCGTTTGCCCACCTGATGAACACGCCATGAACGAACCCAAAAGACCTTATCAAATCCTGCTGATCAAATCGCGTCACATTGGCGACGTCTTGCTGATGGCCCCGTTGATATCGACATTGAAACAACGCTATCCCAACAGTCGTATTACCGCATTGATCAAAGAAGAGAGCCGCGCCATTCTGACTGGACACCCCCATTTGCATCGAGTCTGGACCTTTCCCAAACAGCACGAAGGGGAAAGCCGATGGTCCTTTTATTGGCGTCAGCTCAAAGCTTGGTGGATGCTCTCCAAGGAGAGATGGGATCTGGCCATCAACACCACCGAAGGGGACCGTGGCATTCTCAACGCCTTTTTATCCAGGGCCAGAGAGCGGGTCAGTTTTATCAACAAACGTCAGGAAAAACCCTGGCGACTGCGTCTGTTGACCCGACCGGTGGTTTTTCAGGGCGGCAAACGTCACATGGTGATCCACAATTTAGATCTGGCAGGCGCGGGGGAACAAGACCGGATCGTCCGCCTGATTCCATCTGCCGAAGAGACCCAATCCGCCCTGAAAAAAATCCAGGAGGCTGGATGGGATGGACAACGTCCCTTGGTGCAGATTCATCCCACCTCGCGTTGGTTCTTCAAATGCTGGACCGATGAAGGGATGGCCCAGGCTGCAGATTTTTTCCATGAATCTGGCTGTTTATCTCTCTTTACCTGCGGACCAGGGGCAGAGGAGAGACGACGTCTGGACGCGATTCTGGCCCAATGCCGTCATCCTTTTTTGGATCTGGGTGGACGCTTGAGCCTCAAGGAGCTTGCGGCGGTGAGTGGGCAATGCATTCTCTACTTTGGCGTAGACACCGCTCCCATGCACATGGCCGCCAGCCAAAACGTCCCAGTGGTTGCGCTGTATGGTCCCACCGGCGTCTATGATTGGGGCCCCTGGCCCAATGGCTGGCAAGGAGAGGATACCCCTTATGGGGCGTTGAACGGAATCCAACGCGCCCATCCCCATCTAGTGATTCAAAAGGATTGGCCTTGTGTCCCATGCGGCAAGGCTGGATGTGAAGGTTTGAAACAGAGCAGATGCCTGGATCAATTGGATTTCAACACGGAAGTGCGTCCCTTGCTGGCCGAACATCTGGCAACCATCCGCCCACAATGAACATAAACCTGCGTCCACTTCTGTTTGGAGTTTTTTTTCTCTCTGGGGTAGCAGGCCTGATCTATGAATCGATCTGGACCCATTATTTAAAACTGTTTCTCGGCCATGCCGCCTATGCGCAAACCCTGGTCTTGGCCCTGTTCATGGGCGGCATGGCCATTGGGGCGTGGCTTAGCAGTCGATTCTCCTCCCGCTGGAGCAACCCATTGCTTGGCTACGCCCTGATCGAAGGGGTGATCGGTGTGGCCGCTTGGCTGTTTCATCCGCTGTTTATCCAACTGGTCCAATACGCTTTTGATACCCTCATCCCGGCCATTGACAACAGGGTCATGATCCACCTCGTCAAATGGCTGTTGGCCAGTGGCATAATTCTGCCCCAATCCATTCTGCTGGGCATGACCTTTCCCCTGATGAGCAGTGGTCTGTTACGACTCTTTCCCGCCGCGCCCGGCGGGTCATTGGCCACGCTCTATTTTCTCAATAGCTTGGGTGGTGCCGTTGGCGTGCTAGCCAGCGGTTTTTGGATCATCGACCACTTTGGACTCGATGGCACCCTGACCCTAGCAGGAACCCTCAATATTCTGCTGGCAATAACCGTCTGGGCTGTGATCCCTCAAACCCAAAACACCCCCCACTCAACCCATTTATCCACTTCGTCCTGGGGAGGTTCGCGTGAATTGCTACTCATCGCCTGCCTGACAGGCTGCGCATCCTTCATCTATGAAATCATCTGGTTACGCATGCTCTCATTGGTCCTTGGCTCCTCCACCCATGCCTTTGAGCTGATGTTAAGCGCGTTTATTCTCGGTCTTGCCTTGGGTGGCTGGTGGCTTAAACAACGCATTGACCGTCTGGGAAACCCGATTTTTCTGCTGGCCATGGTGCAGATCCTGATGGGGCTAGCGGCCCTGCTCACCCTACCTCTCTACGGCGAGACCTTTCCTCTGATGCAGTGGCTCTTAGCCCATCTGGAACGAGATTCCACGGGCTATCTGCTGTTCAATCTAGCCAGCCACGGCATAGCCATGGCCATCCTGTTTCCAGCGACGTTTTGTGCGGGCATGACCTTGCCGTTGATCACCCGCATCCTGCTGGACCGTGGATTGGGTGAGCAGGCCATTGGCGGGGTCTATTGGATCAACACTCTAGGGGCCATTCTGGGCATTCTGTTCGTGGTCCATATCGGCCTGCCTGAACTGGGACTCAAAGGATCTCTGCTCACTGGCGCGGCCATGGATATGGGACTCGGTCTGTTACTGCTCTTCACCCACCGCCACAACATGAGCCACTGGCTACCCGCCTCATCTCTGGCTGTGGTCGTAGGAGGGATGACGGTCACGATGTTATTCGTCGAGTTGAGTCCCCACAAAATGGCCTCTGGCGTCTACCGCGACGGCCAACGTCTGCAACAAGATTACCGTGTTCTGCACCACCAGGACGGCAAAACCGCCACCGTTAGTCTCACCACCAACTCCCAAGGGGTCTATTCCCTGCGCACCAACGGCAAGTCCGATGCCAGCATTGCCATGCCCACAGAAGCACCACGCTCCTTTGACGAAGTCACCATGACTCTGATCGCCTCCATTCCCATGCTCCTGCGCCCGGAAAGTCGCAAAATTGCCAACATCGGCTTTGGTTCTGGCCTGACCACTCATGTCGCTCTCGCCAATCCTGCACTCTCACAGCTTGACACCATCGAAATCGAACCCGCCATTGTGGAGACGGCACGTCTGTTTTCACCCCACAATGACCGCGCCTTTCATGACCCACGTAGCACCATTCACCTCGAAGACGCCAAGACTTTTTTTTCCACCCGCAAGGCCCTTTACGACATTATCCTCTCCGAGCCCTCCAACCCTTGGGTCAGTGGCGTGGCTGGACTGTTTTCCGTGGAGTTCTACCATGACCTCAAGCGATATCTGACCCCAAACGGCCTCGTGGCCCAATGGCTACAAGTCTATGAGTTCGACTTAAACCTCATGACCTCCATTCTCAAGGCGTTGCAGAGTCAATTCAAGCACATCACCCTCTATGCGGTAGACCATGGCGATCTATTAATTCTGGCCTCAGATGGTCCAATTCACGCTCTCCCAGATCAAAATGGCTGGACCATTCCCGCATTAAGAACGGACCTAGCCAAAATCGGGGTACGTCATCCGCAAGATCTGCGTTTGCGTTGGATTGGTGATGAGGCATTCCTAGCCCCTTTGATCTCGCTGTTTCCGGCCCCGGCCAACTCCGATTACGCCCCTTTTGTAGATCAACAAGCGGTCAAGGCCCGTTTTCTTGGCGCGTCGGCCAATGAAATCTTTTTTCCCGTAACCGAACTTCTCCCCATCCGCAACCTGCTCGCCGGGCATGAATCCAGCACCGGACAGACCAAGATCACGGCCACACCGTTATTCTCTTTTTCCGTGCAACCTTACGTGGCAACCGCTCTCCATGCCAGAGTGACCGGCCAAAGTCTGGCCACCCTCCCTGGTTTTGCCACACTGGACGAATCATTCAACAAAATGGCTCTGGCTTTGGCAAAATGCCGCACAGTCTTGCCACAAGAGGATCGGGTTTATCCCCTCTATCAACTGGGGGTGATTGCCTCGCCTCATTTGCACCCAAGTGAACTCAAATCACTTTGGTCTCTCATTGCTGGGATGAACTGTGGTCAAGAAACCGGATGGTTGGAACTCTTCAAGGCCATTGGACAACGGGATCCAGTGGGTATGGAGAATGCGTCAACTCGACTGTTGGCGCAAAAGGATTCATTGACCATAACCCGTGGCCGCTATCTGTTTGGAATCGGTTTATTGAGTCTGGTAGCCCAGAAGCGTCACAACGAGGCCCGTCTGTTTTGGGATCGTCATGTCGGTACGTGGTTTGGCACCTCTACACCTGGATTGGCCTATCGGTATCTTCTGGAAAGGGCGGTTTTAAAGAAACAAAAGGAACCGGTTCAATTCAATTGAACCGGTTCCACACTTCTCATCCATCCGCCGTAATTTTCGCAATCAACTCCTGCAAAGCCACTTCCGCCCCATCAATGGCTACCTGACAGGTTCCAGCGTTCTGATGACCGCCACCACCATATTGCAAGGCCAACATCCCCACATTGGTCTTGGAACTCCGATCCAAAATCGACTT
>JADFYY010000239.1 GCA_015232825.1 Magnetococcales bacterium | reverse complement strand
CGGCGTTAATACTGGCTGCGGCTAATGCGGGATTTCTTGTCAATAATTTTCCTCCCGCCAAGATCTTTATGGGAGATGTCGGTTCTGTGCCCATGGGATTCATGGCGGCCGCATTATCTTTATGGGCCTTGCGCGACGGCCTTTTCGACTTATGGGTACCAGTACTCATCTTTTCACCGTTCATCGTTGATGCCACCGTGACCGTCATTAAAAGGACACTGCTTGGAGAAAAATTCTGGATGCCCCATCGCTCACATTATTATCAACGTCTTGTGCTGTCAGGCTGGAGTCACCAAAAAACCGTTTTATGTGAATATATTTTAATGGTTTCTTGCGGATTAACAGCCACCTTTTTGTTTATTCAAAAACAAGAACTTGTTAAACTTTTAGGCTTATTAGCCTATTGTCTACTCTACTTAATTTTGGCAATCATTATTAATAAAAAACCTAACGCACCTAATCACAGATCTCGCTTTCCTTGAAAAAATTATGCTTGACTCATGGGTCTATTGAATTCAAAATTATTGACTCGACCATGGCTTTTCATGGTATAATTTTAAAAGGGTGGGTACATTAGGCACAGGTAATCATTTTGCTGATTTGGTATCAATTTCCAGTCGGCAACAAAACAAGGAAACAGACCCATTAACTCCCCTATCTTTCACCAACTGATCGCGAGAATTCAAAATTTTTCCCGCAAGCAAAAACAGTTGATCCTTTTGGTTGTCGATTTAATCCTAATCCTGACTTGCCAGTGGACAAGCTCCGCACTGGTGGTCGGCGATTGGTCTGCACAACCCATTCCCTATATATCATGGGAAACTTTGCTATTTATCCTGATCTTTTTTCCCACATTTATTCGATCTGGCATGTATCGCGCCGTTGTTCAACACGCCGGGAACCATTTTTTCTTCACCATTATCAAATCGGTCACCATCAGTATTGGACTGACCATGCTTGTTGCTTCCATTCTTCTCCCCAATTCAATTACATTGGTTTTTTGGATTGTTCTCTGTTTTTTCCTATTGCTGACCATCGGTGGCAGTCGTTTGCTGGCAAGACACTTCCTTTATTCGTTCAAACAGCACATCTCTCGCATTCCGGTCGCCATCTACGGGGCTGGGGATGCGGGGATTCAGTTGTCCATGGCACTTAAACAAAGTATTGAATTTAAACCAGTCTTCTTTTTGGATGACGATCACAATATTCAAAATACCGATATTCATGGCATCCGGGTTCATTCCCCAGACAATTTAAAAAATCTGATTGAAGACTATGCCATTCAGCGTGTGCTGCTCGCCATTCCCTCGGTATCGCGCTATCGACGCCGAGAAATTTTGCAGTTTCTAGAAAAATTGCCAATCCATGTCCAAGAAATTCCGAGTCTGGTGGAACTGGCCAGTGGGACAAAACAGGTTGATGATGTCCGGGAAGTGTGTGTGGAGGATCTGCTAGGACGGGAATCCATTCCTCCCAAAATTTCTCTTATGGAGTCATGTATTTCTGATAAAAGCGTGCTGGTCACCGGAGCAGGGGGATCCATCGGATCAGAATTGTGCCGACAAATCATCCAATTGCGACCTCATCGACTGGTACTTGTTGAGCAGTCTGAATATTTCCTTTATACGATTGAAGGAGAGTTGCGGCGACTGCTGGAAAAACAAACAGAAAGTGGCGAAAAAATAGAACTGATACCCATTCTGGGCAGTGTGCTGCATCGCAAACGCATGCAATCGGTGATCACGACTTTTGCCGTACAGACCGTCTATCATGCCGCCGCCTACAAACACGTTCCCATCATTGAATACAACCCCATTGAAGGGATTCAGAACAATATTTTTGGCACCCTGCATATGGCCCAAGCCGCCATTGATGGAGGGGTGGAAACCTTTATCTTGATCTCCACTGACAAGGCCGTTCGTCCCACCAATGTCATGGGAGCAACCAAACGTTTTGCTGAATTGATTTTACAAGGCTTGGCAAAATCACAAAAGGATATCTGTTTTTCCATGGTGCGTTTTGGCAATGTCCTGGCATCATCCGGTTCGGTCATTCCTTTGTTTCACAAGCAAATCAAACGGGGTGGCCCGGTAACCGTGACGGACCCGAACGTGACTCGCTTTTTTATGACCATTCCAGAGGCCACGCAATTGGTCATTCAGGCGGGAGCCATGGCTCGTTGCGGGGATGTCTTCATTCTGGATATGGGAAGCCCAGTCAAAATTCTAGACTTGGCCCGCCGCATGATCCAGTTGTCTGGACTCACACTGCGGGATGCAAACAATCCTGACGGTGACGTTGCCATTCAATTCACTGGATTGAGGGCCGGGGAAAAACTCTATGAAGAGCTACTGATTGGTGACAACACCCTACCCACCGATCACCCCATGATCATGCGTGCCATGGAGGAGTCCCTTCCTTGGCAGCAAGTGGAGGAGTATCTCGATAAGCTATCGATTTACTCTAAAGAATTCAACTATATAGAACTAAGAAACATCCTCATTGAAGCCGTCAAGGGTTACCAACCAACCACCGATATCCAAGACTGGGTCTGGATCTCTAGAGCCAATTTATCCGATCCCGCTGACCCCTAGACGCGCTTTACCCAACATCCTCAGGCATTTCCAACAAAGCCTTCACCTGCTCACGCAACCAAATGTTAGGCGGACTCTTTTCCGTCCTTGGATGCCACGCAATGGCCATGCGCAACGGCAGTGTGGCAACCGGAACCGGTGAAACGCCTAATCCAAACGGCTTAGCCAGCACACGGGCCACTCGATCTGGCAAAATGGCCATCATGTCGCTCTGAGCCACGATGAACGGCATGACACCCAACGAATAAAGCCTCGCTTTAATGGCGCGGGAACGTCCCATATTAGCCAGAGCCTCATCCACCACCGTGTTGGTGATACC
>JADFYY010000238.1 GCA_015232825.1 Magnetococcales bacterium | reverse complement strand
CCTATTTATCCGCTTGGCAAGCGGGAGATTCACACCTGTTGCGGGCCGCCGTGGCGCGGAATGTGTTGAATGGCGCAGACCCAGAGGATCCACGAGTCGGACGGTTGCTGGAAGTAGCGGAACGGATGGATCAACTATTATAATACTGCTCCAATTCTCCAGCAATGAGTTCACGGAGGTTTTCGGCGCGGAGCATATTCTGCAACAAAGGCACCTGATGACGGTAGCGGTTTTCTTGTCGATTCAAAACAAAGGCCAACTCCAGACGTGCCAGAGAGGCCTTGATCTCTTCAGGAGTGACTTTCAGCAATTTTTGTCGGATTCCAGAGAGGGTGATCTCGTCCTGTTCTGCGGACAGATAGACCAGGATGCGATCTAGGGCGTTGGCTTTCTGATCCTGGTTCATGTTTGTCCATACACTCAACAGGAAGTTGCGGATGTCCAAACTGTCCAGGGCGGTCTTGACCTGTTGGGCCGTGATGACGCGGTTATGAATCTCCAGGTTTTCCAAAAGAGTATTACAGGCCATGGCAATCAGGTTGGCCCGTTGCCCGGTCTGCTCAATGAGGTGGGTTACCAAGGCATCATTTTCATATTGGATATCCAGATACGCCATAGGTTTGGTTGCCAACTCCTTACAGGCTTCTGGCTCCAGGGCATTAATATAGCAGGTTTCAGCAAAGTTTCTCAATGGGGAGTGGTAATCCATGGCGCGACGTGCCAGACCCCAGAACCCGGCCATGATGAAATGGCACTTTTTCTCCGCACTCAAATTGCGAAATTGATGCAATATCCGGTACTCCTGTTGTTCATCACTGGCCACAAAACTGTCCATTTCATCCAACAAGAATATCCGGTTCTGCCCAGGAGGCAGGGCGGCCAAGGTTTGCAAGATATTTTCCATGGTGGCGGTGGGGGGTAAACCTAGGGCCATGGCCAGTACTTGGCTGATATCGCTGTGGCTGGCAGAGAGATAGTAACAAATCACCCCTGAGCGTCGTTCATAAGCCCGTTTCAACTCCAGGAGCAAACTGGATTTTCCCAGTTGACGCCCCCCAAGTACCAAGTAGTTGCGTGGAGTACGAGTGAGGATGTCAGTCAGGATCTGTTTTCGTCCAAAAAAGGCACTTTCCTTAATCACCCCTTCTCTAGTTTGATAGGGGGAGATGTGGCTCACTTTAACACGACTGGCCAGCAGGTGAGAAAATTGCTCAGACGGGATTGGGGCCAGCAAAAGGGCGGTGATTTCCTGACTGTTCGGCAGTACCCACATGGCATTGGGATCTTTCAGCATTTGTTCCAGTGTGCGGCGTTGTTCAGGGTCCACGACCACGATAAGACAGGCAATGTCCCGACACTCTGGCAATTGCAAAAATGTGTGTATCACCTCCTCCACCGGGGTGGTGGATTGCGGAGAATAAAGCAACAAGCGAGGTAGGTTAAGGGGAAATTGCTCTCCAAGTCGAATCACCCCATGGGTTTGATCGGGTGTGAGGGGACTTTCAGCTTGGGCTGTCAGCAGTTCCGTCAACCAACTCAAACGGTCCCTTGGTGGCAGAGTCGCAAAACGGGTGGCACGTTCCAAACGGTGGTCAGAAAGATCGAGTGTGGCCAAGATACTTTTCAGACGTCCAGCCTGTCGCAACAGGGAGCGTGCTTTTTGTAACGACTCCAAGGGAATGGCGCGTAAACGATCTGGGACGCGGGAGGGCGCGGTCACTAAGGGATGGGTAAACAGGCGCAAGCTCCAGACCACCGCAAACAACACCACGACTAGGATGGCCTGCAACCAAGGTGGCATCTCAAACTGTATGGCCAAATTGGGATAATGCCAGATGTGCAAGGGCAATCCAGGTTGACGTACCGTGATTGAGATTGAGCCTGTGTATGAAAAATCCTTTTCTGGCAAAATAAAGGAAACCCGCGCCAAAGCATCTGGGGCGACACTCCCAGGGGTGACCTCACCCAAATCCTGTTGAGGATTATCCAATTGGGCGGAAAAGACTGGATTGGTCAATGTGGCTCCCCCAATATTTTTCCAACTCATCACTACCACATTATTCTTTTGATCAAAATCGGCCTTTTGTTGTTGCGGTTCCAACTGGGGAGTGCGTGCTACCACTTTGAAAATTTGGAAAAGAGGTTCTCCTTTGGCGGAGGCAAGGGCCAGTTTTAAAGTATGGGTTTGTTTATCTTGTGGAGATTCCCGACTGGAGACGGCCAGAAGCTGACCGGTGAGCGTAACCTCCTGGCCTGGACCCAAACGACTATGAGTGACTGGCGGAATAAAGACCAACTTTGTTCCAAGGCTGGCAGCCTCTTCATGATAGAGACGCAACCAATAAACCGGCCACTGACCGTTGTTGCGCACCCGCACGACCACGGGGGCGGGATCTTCCCCTTCACGGATCTCGATCATGTCGGAAGAAGTGAGAATTTCCAATTGGCTGCTTTCTCCAGCATCGTTTGGAGGGATAGAATGCAATCGGCCTTGTGAGTCTTTTTTGAACAAAAGAGTTCCATTGTCATGCCGCAGGCAAATTTGAGTGTCATGGCGGCAAGATAGCCATGTATCCTGCTTTCCAGCCACCAGAGTCGTCTCCTTATCCAAGGATGGAGCCGTACTCAAGATGTGGATGCCAGCTTTAGATGAATAAACCAGATGACCATCTTTAAAAAATACCAAACCAAACGGAAGATGTAATAAATTATGTGTTTTAATAATTTTACCAGTACGGGTATCCTTCAGGCGGATGGTCTTGTCATCAGACCCAGAAGCAATGGTTTTCCCATCCGGGCTAAAGGCGTGAAGGCGGATAGTGTCCAAATAGTAGAAACAAAATTACATGTAACTGGAGTTGCGCCTGTAATAGTAGCAGCATAAGTGGTTGAATATTCGTTAAACCACTTTTTAGGGAATGAACCGGAACACTCAACAGTACCCCAAGATGATG
>JADFYY010000237.1 GCA_015232825.1 Magnetococcales bacterium | reverse complement strand
ATTTTTTTTTAATAATAATCAATTATTAGGGGTCCAGGGGGATTATCCCCATGATGGGGTCCAGGGGCAAAGCCCCTGATTTGGCCGAAACAATGATCAAGGCTCTCATTATGGACGACTATTGAACGATTTGATTGGGCTGCTAGTCGTATAACACCCTATAACCCAATAACGATGTCATTGTTGAATACTTAAAGAACAATAATGCAATTCACCTCGTATTCATTCCTGATATTTATGACTCTGTTCCTGCTGGCATGGAACCGTGTCCCCCGATGGCGTATCACACTGGTCAATGGTGCCAGTCTTCTGTTTTACGGTGCGTGGAACCCCTATTATCTACTCCTGATGATCGGTTCTGCCATGATCGACTATTACGGAGCCTTGGCCATCGCACGTTATCGGCAACAGGGAGGCCGATTGCTGGCACTCGCCCTGACAGGCAATTTAGGCATCTTGATTTTTTTTAAATATTTTTACTTTCTGAATACCTTGTGGTGCGATTTGGCAACACTGCTAAACGCCGGTTGCCAACCAATCACAAGCTCATTTCTGCTGCCAGTCGGCATCAGTTTTTACACGTTTCAAAGCATGGCCTATTCCATTGATGTCTACCGACGAGAAATGGAACCCTCCCGCAACATTCATGAATATTTCTGCTATATCTCCTTCTTTCCCCAACTGGTAGCCGGTCCCATTGAACGCGCCAGTCACTTAATCCCACAAATTCAAAAATTTGCCCGCTCAGAAAAAATCCCTCTTGAATGGCGTGAATCCGGCTCACTCATCCTGCGCGGACTGCTAAAAAAAGTGGTAGTAGCAGACAACTTGGCGGTATTCTCTGATCCCGTCTTTGCCGATATGAATGGTTATTCTTTAACAACCATCATGATTGCCACATTTTTCTTTTCCATTCAAATCTATTGCGACTTTTCCGGTTATACCGATATCGCCAGAGGTCTGGCTCGAATGATTGGCGTGCGACTGATGGAGAATTTCAACCATCCCTACAGTGCCACCAGCATGCGCGATTTTTGGCGTCGTTGGCATATCAGTCTCTCCACTTGGTTGAGGGATTACCTTTATGTCGCACTGGGCGGCAGTCGCTTTGGAACCCTGCGCACACTCTCCAGTCTCATGGCCACGATGCTGCTGGGAGGGATTTGGCATGGGGCAAGCTACAATTTTCTACTCTGGGGAGGCTATCACGGCCTGCTGCTGTCTTTTGAACGACTGGGGTTTCGCCTGCTGCCGTTTCGCTGGCCTGTGACACTACGCTGGCTGACCACCCTGATTTACATCGGTTTTGGCTGGTTTTTGTTTCGTATCGAGTCCATTGACGATTTGGGAGTTTTGGCCTGGAAAATCCGTACCCTACTCTGGGGCGGAGGATTTACGCTCGTCCCCAATCTTTTGACACTGTTTGCATTGTTCTTTTTTCTCTCCATCTCCTTGTGGGAGAAAAAAATCCGCCACGGAAAACGGATCATGCCACTGGCTGAAATGGGACGAAAACAACAACTGGCACTCCTGGCAGGCATTGCCTGCATCTATTACTTCACGGCACCCGCCATGGATCGCATGTTTATTTACTTTCAATTTTAAAAGGTGAAAATGGCATGTCCCGCATCCTCTTGACCCTATTAGCACTGCTTTTCCTGATTGGAAATGTGGGGATCATGTCGGATGCTCCTTTTATTCCACCGTCCAAAACATATCTCGAAGAGCAATTCAGCTATAAACTCTTTTATTACCGGCAACACCCGCAAGTGGATTACCTGATCATGGGCAACTCCAGATCCAAACCCCTAGATCCGGCCACTCTCGCCCAAACTCTTGCAGAAAAGATGCATCAGCCCACTCCCGTTGTCCATTCCCTTTCCGTAGGTGGAGGATATTTTCCCTTCTATGCGACGGTCATGAACCAATTAATCGTAGATCACCCCCCAAAGAACCTGATTCTTGCCATCAGTCCCCGTGACTTCGCCTACCGCCACAGATTGGCAAACAGTATTCGCAATAAATTGTACAGCTCATCAGGATATACCTTGCAACAAATCGCGTATGCCTCAATGTTTCAATGGCTGGAAAGCAAAAGTGCAGATTTCCTAGCTGCAACCATGCCACTACTGTATTATCGCAATAGAGGGCTTGGCTTACTCTTTCCCACCTCTGTCCGCTCCTGGGCACAACCACAAAGAGAAGCTCACCAAACCTTTTGGCAAAAATCGGTCTGGAACACCATCGAAAACCTAGAATCAGCAGAACAAATTCTCCCAGCCAACCTGGAATCCTGGCTGCAACGTATCCGTAGCTATCCCAAAAGAATCGAGTCACTAATCCACTGGTCGCCCACGCCAGGAGTCGAAACCGATTCCATGGGAGGAATCCTTCAACCTCCCCCTTTGTCCCCAGAAGAGGAGAACAAACGGATCCAATCCCTGGCAGAAAAATGGGAACCGCTTCGCAAGAGCGTAGAGGAAGAGCGACTCAATCCCGCCTGTCCGCAAGAGTTTCCGTTGGAAAACCAACTCGGCAAGACAATCCAAAGGCGGTTCCTTGCCGCGATGCAGGAACGCGAGATCGGCGTTTACTTTGTCATAGTACCGGCCCTGCGTCTGGAGGGATGTGAAAACTCTTTAGCCATCAACCATGAGTGGATGAACCAATTGGCGATGTTGCAGGCAGAATTTTCCAATGTACGCGGCATAATCGATATGAACCATGCCTTCAAGCACGCCTACACCGATATCTCCCACTACGTGGACGCAGGGGAACACCTCACCTTTGCCACGGGTCGCAAGGTTACGCGACAATTGGGTGAAGCCATGGCTACGATGCATCTTGAGGGGCCATGATCATGGGGGCGGCCATTCCTGGGGAGGCGGTGAACCGTCTCCCCAAACCCCTCCACCCTTTTTTTTAATAATAATCAATTATTAGGGGTCCAGGGGGATT
>JADFYY010000236.1 GCA_015232825.1 Magnetococcales bacterium | reverse complement strand
ATCAAAAAAATAGTCTTATAACCATTGACACCTTTCAAGATCGTTACCAAGCCTATTTGAAAGAGTTCCAACAACCCGAATTCTGGGAATCACGAAAATTTTTAATCCTGTTTAGCGGCAAGGATATGGCCAACATGATGCGCAAAACTCATCAAAGAGAGATTCCTCCGCTTGAAGATTTTTTTATCTGGGCCATCAAGAATATGGACTGGAGAATCCATCCTGACCTTGTGGAACTGGAAAACAAACTCTCGAACCCACCTTACTGACTCATAGACTGGAAAACTGATGAAACTCACCCTAAACTGGCTGCGTGACCACATTGACACGGATCTATCCGCTGAAACCATTGGTGAAAAACTGACCATGGCGGGTCTAGAACTCGATGCCCTGATCCATCTAGACCAGGGACTAGAAAAGGTTATGGTGGGATTCTTAGAAGAGGTCGCGCCACATCCTGATGCCGACCGTCTCACCGTCTGCCGGGTGCGAGTTGGCGAAGAACTTCTGACCATTGTGTGTGGAGCCAAAAACCACAGTCCAGGAGACAAAGTAGCCGTGGCCCGTATTGGCGCAAACCTTCCCAATGGCCTGGAGATTAAACAATCCAAAATCCGTGGCGTAACCTCACAGGGGATGCTCTGCTCCCTGCAAGAACTGGGATTGGCCGCCTCGGCGGAAGGAATTTTGCTTCTACCCCCCGAAACCCCAGATGGTGTACAACTGGCCTCGGTATTGGGACGCGATGACGTGATGCTCGAGTTAGGCATTACCCCCAACCGAGGTGATTGCCTGGGTGTACGAGGCATTGCGCGAGAATTGGGAGCCATTACCAATACCTCACTGCGTCCCCTCCCCGTGATTCCAACCACCCTGACCTCAACCGATGACGTGGCAGAAGTCCAAATCGAGGATTCCGCTGGCTCGCCCCGTTATGCTGGACGGATTATTCGCAATATTCGTATTGCCCCCAGTCCAGCTTGGCTTAAAGCGCGACTGGAAGCGGTGGGCATGCGCTCCATCAATAACGTGGTGGACATCACCAATTTCATTTTGCTCGATCTCAACCAGCCAATGCACGCCTTTGATCTGGCGCGGGTGCAGATGCCCATTCGAGTACGTCGCGCCCAAGCAGAGGAGACCCTGACCACCCTAGACGGCCTTGTGCGCACCTTGACGCCACAGATGACCGTCATTGCCGATCAACAACAGGTTTTGGCCCTGGCTGGCATCATGGGCGGTTTAATAAGCGGCGTGACCGAGACCACCACGGATATTTTCCTGGAGGCAGCCTATTTTGACCCCATTGCCACGGCACGGACTGGTCGTCGCCTGGAAATCGTCTCTGAATCCCGCCACCGTTTTGAACGGGGCGTGGACCCAGAGGCTATCCCCATGGCCATGGAACAGGCCACCCGAATGATTCTAGAAATGGCTGGAGGAGAAGCTGGCCCCATTACCCTCCTCGACGCAGGCACGTGGCATGCTCCCCAAGCCATTCTCTACCGTCCACAACGAATCAATCGCTTGGGCGGAATCCAGTTGACCGCGCAACAGATGAACCACCTACTGCTTGGCTTAGGATGCCAAATCAACCCAGTAGATGAAAACTCCTTTCAAGTGATCCCGCCGAGTTGGCGTCATGATTTGCGCCGGGAAGAAGATATTCAAGAAGAGATCATCCGTCTGTATGGCTATGATCGCGTACCCACCACCCTGCCCCGTGTCCCGGCAGAGTCCCCTACCCCCAACCCGATGCATCACCTGTTTAACCGCATTCGGACCACCTTGGTGGGATGTGGCTATCTGGAGGCCATCAATTACGCCTTTGTCAACCCTGTGGTGCAAAACCGGTTCAACCCAACGCAAAAACCCATGGCTCTGCTTAATCCGTTGTCTGCAGACCAATCTGTACTGCGTACCGACTTGGTTGCTGGATTAGTCGAGACCGCGCAAAGAAACCTAAACCGGGGAAATACCCGTTTGCGGCTGTTTGAAATGGGTCGAGTCTTTCTGACCGATGGACATGCTGGACTGACAGAACAGGAGCGACTAGCCGGACTGTTGAGCGGCTCTGCGGAGGAACAAAGCGTTCATACTGCACCAAGATCCATGGACTTTTTTGATCTTAAAGGGGATATCGAGTATCTGCTCGCAGATCTGATCGGGGGGGAATTGGTTTTCAAGGCGGGTGGTCCTCTTTTTTTGCATCCTGAACGCAAGGCCACTGTATTCTATGGGGACACAGTCGAGATCGGTTGGATGGGACAACTCCACCCATCTCAACAAAAGGCCATGGATCTACGCAAGGAGATCTTTTTATTTGAATTCAACCTTGCTCCAATGCTAACCATAAAAAAAATCAAGGATGCAGAAGGGCGCGTCAGTCGTTTTCCCGGCATTCAAAGCGACTTCACATTTCTTTTGCCAGAACGAACACCGGCTCAGGATGTGATGTTAGAGGCCAAAAATGCCGCCCCAGAGTTGATCCAAAAGGTGGCTGTATCCGCCATTTATACAGGGAGTGGCGTGCCAGAGGGAAAAAAGAGTTTGACTTTGAGTCTTCTATTGCAAGCCGAAGATCGGACATTAACCGATACAGAAAGCAAAGAGATTGCCGAACGTCTCATCACGCGCATGATGGCCCGTTTTGGGGCCGTATTGCGTTAAAATTCTTTCGGTTGACACAGTGCTAGATGCCTCGTATTCTTGAAAGCATGCGTCAATTAAGAAAATTTGACATTCAGGCCTCTCAACGGCAACCAGAGCAAACCATCCTGCACAGGGATTTCGTGGCGAGCATGGAGCCATGCGACTCCACTTTGCGCAGGAAGCAACCCGAACATGGCAGGAAGAATGCTCCCTGCATTGTTTTCATTGACGAAATTGATGCTGTTGGACGCCATCGCGGGGCAGGACTGGGGGGAGGACACGACGAACGTGAGCAAACCCTAAACCAGCTTTTAGTCGAGATGGACG
>JADFYY010000235.1 GCA_015232825.1 Magnetococcales bacterium | reverse complement strand
ACCATCATCCTCAGCCACATGGTATTGCACTATCTTCGATCCTTGGTGGCATTGTGGGGCAAAATTTTCGTCTGAAAGTCACTCTGCCGGTGGACCGGTCTACTTTGCCGCAGGGCGTTTATCGGGAAGACGGCTTTGAGTCTCGTCAAGTCTTCGATGTGGATATCTCGGTCTGCGTCACCGAATATCGGGCGCAAGTCCTGGTCGATCAACAAGGCAAACGGTGGGTCGCTCCATTTCCGCAAGAGGTTGCCGCAACCGTTCAATATGGTAGCAGCGTCAAGGTGTCAATAGCCGCCCAAAGTGTACCAATCCATGTTCACCCAAAGTGTACCACCCATGTTCACCCAAAGTGTACCACCCATGTTCACCCAAAGTGTACCAGTGCTGACTTCCTTTAAATCTGACCCATGAGTTAATCTGGCCTCCTGGAACTTACGTTACTTTTCAGGAGGCGACATCATGGCAAGAAGGAAAAAGACAGTGTTTGACATCAAGGAGTTGGTACGACAGTTGAAGTTGGGCCACACGGAGCGTGCCGTTGGTCGGCAAATGGGGTTTCACAGGAATACGATCAGAAAATACAAGGAGTTGGCAAAAAAGCATGGCTGGCTTGAGGATGGGGCGATTCTTCCCGACCCAGAGATCATATCCAAAACCATCCTGGACGAGCAGCAGATTGACCCCATCATTCACGAAACTTCAGGTGTTGAGCCTCACAGGGAGTTTGTGAAAATGCTTTTGCAGCATGCGGACATGTCTGTTACCGTTGTTTATCAACGGCTTGTTGAGGTTGGATATGCTGGAAGCTATTCCAGCGTGCGCCGGTTTGTGGCTAGGCTACGGGGACCGACGATACCGGAGGGGTTTTGTCGGATCGAAGTCGCTCCCGGTGCCGAGGCACAGGTAGATTTTGGATTTTTGGGAATGCTGTTCGACCCGGTACGACAGAAAAGCCGTGCAGGTTGGGTGTTCGTGATGGCTCTCTCCCACAGTCGCCACATGTTCGCAAAGATTGTTTTTGATCAATCGTCATGGACGTGGCTCCATCTGCACCAGGAAGCCTTTGAATTTTTTGGAGGAATTCCTGAGAAAATCGTTCTGGACAATCTCAAGGCGGCTATTATCAAGGCGTCGGTCCATGACCCCTTGATTCAAAGGAGCTATCGGGATCTGGCTGCACATTGCGGATTTGTGGTGGACCCAAACCGTCCACACACCCCACGCCACAAGGGCAAAGTGGAACGAAGTGTCGGCTATATCAAGCAAAATTTTATGCTTGGCAGGACTTTTCGAGACATCAATGATGCCAATGAGCAACTGCAAGGCTGGAACCAGCAAATTGCTGGGTGTCGGGTACATGGTACAACCGGCTGGAGACCTCTGGAGCAATTTGAAGCTGTCGAGCAGTCTGCCCTGAAGCCTTTGCCATCGACAAGGTGGGAACCCAGTGTTTGGAAGGAGGTCAAACTGCAGTCGGATTGTTATCTGAATATCGAAAAATCCTTCTATTCTGCACCATTCAGATTGATTGAGCAGAAGCTTACAGTCCAGATAAGCACCTGTTCCGTGCGGATTTTCCATGACCTGGATCTGGTGGCGACCCATGAGCGGGCACAGGTTCCCAAGAGTCGGGTCTTCAATCCAGACCATTTTCCGCCACTCAAGATTGCGCTACTCAGAGCCACCCCCCAATGGTGTCTCAAGAAAGCGGCGGAAGTTGGTCCAGCCACGCAGGAGTGGATGCAGAGGTATTTGTCTGATCCGATTATGGAAAAGGTTCGATCTGGATTTACTGCGTTGGGACTTGCCGACAAATTTACACCCCAACGTTTGGAAGTTGCCTGCCAGCGTGCTCTGGATTTTGATGAGGTCGGTTTCGGTAGCCTCAAGCGTATTCTGGATCGAGGTTTGGATAAAGAGCCGTGGGGGCATCTCTTGCACCCGGTGCGCCTGCCGTCGGCCACCGTCATTCCAATGCCACCACCGCGCTATGCCAGACATTCCGGGCACTATTTTCAAAACGGCCAGGAGGTGTTCTGATGACGCTACAGCACCATTTGGAGCCCAAGCTCAAGCGGCTCCGCCTGTCTGGTATGTTGGAAACATTGGAGGATCGGACCGGTCAGGCAATCAGCGGTAAGATTGCCTATACTGATTTTTTGGAGCGTTTACTGGAAGATGAAATTGAACGGCGAGAACAGAAGCAACTTGCACTGCGTTTGAGACGGGCAGGATTCGACCCAAGCAAGACTCTCGAAACGTTTGATTTCTCCTTCAACCCCGGTATCAACCGGCAGGCGATCCAGGAATTGGCCACCTGCGGATTCATCACCCGCAAGGAAAATGTTCTGATTTATGGTCAGACTGGGGTTGGCAAATCCCATCTGGCCATTGCCCTGGGACATTCCGCATGTCGGAAAGGCATGGATGTACTCTTCCTGAATGTTCATCAGATGTTGGCCCATCTCAACTCTGGTCGCGCTGATGGCTCTTACCAAAAAAGGTTGGCAGGATACTTGCGAATAGATCTGCTGATTTTGGACGATTTGGGACTGCGACCCATATCTCCTGCTGGTGCAGAGGATTTGTATGAGGTGATCAGGGGCCGGTATGAACAAGGCTCAATTGTGGTGACCAGCAATCGTTCCCCAGAGGAGTGGACCGTTTGTTTCCCGGATCCTTTAATGGCCAATGCCGCCCTGGATCGGATCAACCATCATGCCCATCACGTGGAAATTACCGGGTCCAGCTACCGGGCGCACGGTAAGCGGAAACAGGAGCTGATCAGGGTGGGGGGACAACAACGATAGACGCAGTAAAAGGCGGGCCAGAAACGAAGAAAATCAGCCACCAGGGTGGTACACTTTGGGTGAACATTCCGACGATCTGAAAGTCAGGTCAGAGCCGGGCAAAATCAGTCGTCGGGGTGGTACACTTTGGCCGAACATGGGTGGTACACTTTGGGCGGCTATTGACAGC
>JADFYY010000234.1 GCA_015232825.1 Magnetococcales bacterium | reverse complement strand
AATGGCACCATACGAGTTGTTGGTATTCTCAAGATCGCCATCCACCATAATTTTACATTTGGTGGCCCCGGTGGATCCCACGTCAGAATGGAACGTAGCAATGGCGTCCGTGACCGTTGTGCCTGCACGATACGCTTTTAAAGAGAGCGAATCCGATGTGTTGTTGATATCGACCTTGGCAGATGGGGAAGGAGTGCCAAATCCTGCCAATCCAGTGAGTGTTAAATCCATCACATTGCTGTTAAATCCTGTATAACCAAAAACTTGCAACTCTGTGATTCCGCACAGATTGCCCGACCATGTACTACTTAAAACGAGCCTGATTTTTGTTCCTGTTACGGCACCAAAGGTGCAGCTCACCCAACCGTTAACGTTATTAGCAACGAGATTTGTCCCTGAACCAGTTCCACCCGTTATACCCGTTACGTCTATATCGAACCAACCAGATCCCCCAAAACACTCAAGCTTGAAGTTTTTTGCCCTACTCACATCATTAGTCACACTGTAAAAATCAAAACGTGTAAAAGATAGCTCAGCAGTGTACTCCCATGCGATTGATCCAGTTGAGTAGATATAACCGTTTGTACCGCTTCCAAAGTTTAAATCTTTCAAATTGGCAAAAGTTGGTGGATAGATTGCATACCCATTTACAATTGTTGCTGAACTTGCAGATTGTGTCAGTTCTGTTGATGCTGGCGAACTCAAAACAACAGATACCAAATTGTTCGGGGAATTTGTGCCGACACCGAGCTTTCCATTTACCCATACCAATTTAGTCGCATCTTGTGTCGCCTTGCCATCCGTTCCGCCAATAAGCAACCCACCAGCAGTCAAACCAGAAAGCCCCCCTCCTCCGCCAGCACTGGAGACGACCCAACTCGAACCGGCATTGACTGTTTTAAAAATCAGCACATAAACCGCATTTAAGGTTGAAAAATCAGGTGCGGTTCCTGTTGCCCATACCCCGCCAGTCGGCAAGGCAATGGTCTTGGCCGATGAGGCGTGTTGCGTGACAATCCAAGTCACGGTGCCACAGATGCCGCTTGCGGGTGGGTTTGAAAGGGTTACAGAGGTGATATTCTCGGTCAACGTCGTAGTGAACACGCGACCTAAAGCCATATTCAGGGTGATGGCACCCGATGAACTGATGGGAGCTGTGGAGATTGGTGAAATGGCTTTCAAAGGAACCCCGCTCTCCTTGAGCAGATCACCGGTCGTGTTGCCAAATATTACCAAATGATCGACCGTGGAGGAGGTCGCTTTATACACGTCTCCACTCCCGACCGGTCCGGTCGGACCTTGTACACCCTGAATACCTTGCGCTCCAGTTGCCCCTTTCAGAATCCCGCCAGTATCCACCCAGATCCCGGACTCTCGATTCCAAACTGAACCATCGGACAATTTCAAGCAATGATCCCCATCATCCCCCCCAGGATCGGTATTATCAGGATCATTTGGACCGGAAACATGAAACCAACGCCCCCCCGCATCCCCACTTAGACCCACAGGGCCTTGCAGATCCAACTCATCCCACCACGTTGGGCTCTCCAATGGATCATGACCGGTTCCGGCTTGCAAACAGATAAAAATTTTCCCACTCAACAAAACCGCATCACCGCTTGCATAAACGGTCTCGCTGTCATACACTCCTTTGAAGGCACTGCCCAAATCGATGGCATCATTGACCAAATTGAGTTGACGGGTAATGGGATTGAACTGATAACGATACATAAGCATCCTCCGTCAACTGTAGGTCAAATTGGCATAATCGGCCCAAACTTGGTCGAAAGTCGCTTGACCACCGGCAAACAGCGTGGCTGTTGCGCCATCGGCAAACACGGCAATCCGTTTGATCATCCAAACCGGATCATTTTCACTACTTCCTGGGTAGGCAACACCCAGATAAATATATTGGGTCGTACCATCGACCACTGTCATGGAGCGATCCGTCAAATAGGCGTGACCATCCATTGAGGTACTAAATTTTCTTTCCAGCAATTCTGTTTGATTCAACATAGAACGCTCCTATCCATTCAGCCATTTTATTGTTGCTTTCGATGTAGGAATCATGGCAAAAATGGATACAAACGATTAAGTTGAACCCGTGCAGCACCTTCAACCAACGACAAGGATCAAAAACATGAGCTTTCAATTGCCACCACTACCCTACACTCCAAACGCTCTAGAACCCCACATCTCGGCGGAAACCCTGGAGTTTCATCATGGCAAACACCATCAAACCTATGTGACCAACTTAAACAAACTGCTTGATGGCACGCCAGACCAAGGAAAAACCCTGGAAGAGATCATCCTGACTTCATCGGGTGGGGTGTTCAACAATGCCGCCCAGGTTTGGAACCACACCTTTTATTGGCATTGTTTGACCCCAAACAGCGGCGGAGGCCCCACAGGGACGCTTGCAGAGGCCATCAACGCCAAATTCGGCTCTTTTGAGAGCTTTAAAGAAAAATTCACCGCGACCGCCATTGGAACGTTTGGCTCTGGGTGGGCATGGCTCATTAAAAACGAGGATGGTTCTTTGGACCTGATGAGTACCAGCAATGCCGCTACACCCATGACCACAGGCAAAATCGCCCTGTTAACCTGTGATGTGTGGGAACACGCCTACTATGTGGACTACCGCAATGCGCGTCCCAAATATGTCGAGGCCTTCTGGAATCTGGTCAACTGGGAATTCGTGGCCAAAAATTTTGCAAGTTGATGATGCCTTTTTCAGGAGGAATGCGGCTTGTTTGATCCAGTAATCATTGATGAGATCATAGCCTTATGGAAACCAGACTCAACAACGGCCATTGATCCAGTTCTCTTCAATCAAGTCAGAACCATCATGGAACTGGTTTTTCTGGCTGGCCTGAAACGCAACGAAGACCGACCCGTGCGCGTTGGCGTTTCGCTGATCAATCCAGAATCCTTGCCAGACAAGGGACGCGCTGGAGAAAGTATTATTTTGCGTCTGCAGCCAACCCAAATCCTCACCGTCGATACTCTGGTCACCTTGGCCCCGGCCTTTGATCCAGAGACGACGGTTTTGGCTGTCTGCCCATCTGAACAAGATCCTGAGGTTCTAGAAATCTGGT
>JADFYY010000233.1 GCA_015232825.1 Magnetococcales bacterium | reverse complement strand
TGCGTCACATGTTGTTCCGCAAGGAGACCCGTTATCCAGGTTTCTATTACAACATGGACTACAACTTTGTTGACGAAGTGAATTGGAAGTGTTTCGTCAACAGTCGGATGGATCCGGTTACGGGTGAGTGGTCTGTGTTCAAGCGTGCCCATAAGGATTTGGTGGCCAAGTAAGGCAGCCTGATAATGATACAAAAAATGCGGCCATTTGGCCGCATTTTTTGTATAGCCTGTTTCAAATAACTTAAATCAAGGAGCAAAGAAAGATGTCAGTGCAGCCGGATATCATTTACACCAAGGTTGACGAAGCCCCAGAGATTGCCAGTTCCTCTTTTCTTCCCATCCTCCAGTCTTTTACCCGTGTGGCTGGAATCACGATTGGGACCAAGGACATCTCTTTGGCAGGACGGATCATTGCCAATTTTCCAGAGAAGCTCACGCCCGCCCAACGGCAGCCCGATGACTTGGCTGAACTGGGTGAATTGGTCAAGACTCCGCAAGCCAATGTCATCAAGTTGCCGAATATCAGTGCTTCTCTGCCGCAGCTTAACGCGGCCATCAAAGAGTTGCAATCGCAGGGATACGACATCCCCAACTATCCCGAAAATCCAACAACCGATGAAGAGCGTGAAGCCAAGGCCCGTTTTGACAAGATCAAAGGCAGTGCTGTCAATCCCGTATTGAGAGAAGGCAACTCAGATCGTCGCGCTCCTCTTTCCGTCAAAGAGTTTGCCAAGAAAAATCCGCATAAGATGGGGGCCTGGAGCAAGGATTCCAAGACTCACGTCGCTTCCATGAAGGGCGGTGATTTTTTTGCCAACGAGAAATCGGTCACCATTGCCGAAGGCTCGGCAGGCAATTCCCGTATTGAGTTTGTCGATGCCAGTGGCGCAGTCAAGGTATTGAAAGACAAGGTTCCCATGAAAAAGGCTGACATCGTGGATGGCACCTTTATGAGTGTGCGGGCCTTGCGTACTTTTCTTGAAGAGCAGATGGAAGATGCCAAGCGTCAGGGTGTGCTGTTCTCTTTGCACTTAAAAGCCACCATGATGAAAGTTTCAGATCCCATTATGTTTGGTCATGCCGTGACGGTCTTTTTCAAGGACGTGTTTGCCAAGCATGGTCAGGCGTTGGAGAGTGTTGGTGTTGATCCCAACAACGGTTTTGGTGACTTGGTTGCCAAGATCAAAAATTTGCCAGTTGACCAGCAGCAGGCGATTAATGCCGACATTGAGGCTTGCCTAGCCAGTCGGCCTACGCTTTATATGGTGGATTCAGACAAGGGCATCACCAACCTTCATGTCCCCAGCGACATCATCATCGACGCTTCCATGCCAGCCATGATTCGTAATAGTGGCAAAGGGTGGGGGCCGGATGGCAAGGCGCAGGATACCAAGGCCGTGATCCCGGATAGCAGCTATTCTGGCGTGTATGATGCGACCGTCAAGTTTTGTATTGAGAATGGTGCATTCAATCCCGCGACCATGGGAAGCGTTCCCAATGTAGGCCTGATGGCGCAAAAGGCCGAAGAGTATGGTTCGCACAATACGACATTCAAAGCACCGGGCAATGGCACCATTCGGATCATTGATGCGGCAGGCAATACATTGATGGAACATGCCGTGGAGGCGGGTGATATTTGGCGCATGTGTCAGGCCACGGATGCTGCGATTCGCGACTGGGTGAAGCTGGCTGTCACTCGTGCCAGAGCGACCGGGGCCCCTGCGGTTTTCTGGTTGGACAAGGCCCGTCCCCACGATGCGGAGTTGATCAAGAAAGTGTCAGTATACTTGAAGGATCACGACACCACTGGATTGGACATTCGTATCATGTCACCAGCAGAGGCCACGACTCTATCGTTGACGCGCATCAAGAATGGTCAGGACACCATTTCGGTGACTGGAAACGTGTTGCGTGACTATTTGACTGATCTCTTCCCCATTCTGGAGCTTGGCACGAGTGCCAAAATGCTTTCCATTGTTCCGCTGATGCAGGGCGGTGGATTGTTTGAAACGGGCGCAGGTGGTTCTGCTCCCAAGCATGTGCAACAGTTTGTGGAAGAGGGTCACTCCCGTTGGGATTCATTGGGTGAGTTCTCTGCTTTTGGGGCCTCTTTGGAGCATCTTGCCGCAACTCGCAACAATCCCAAGGCAGAAGTTTTGGCCAAGACCTTGGATCTGGCCATTGGCATGTTGCTAGACAACAACATGTCGCCCGGTCGTGCAGTGGGCGAGATGGACAATAAGGGCAGTCATTATTATATCGCCAAGTGGTGGGCCCGTTTCTTGGCCGATCAGAATGACGATATGGAGTTGAAGAAGCACTTCACTTCCATTGCAGAGCAGATTGAGAGCAATGATGCGAAGATTCTTGCCGAGCTGCAAACCACGGTCGGCAAGCCGGTGGATATGGGTGGTTATTACCATACCGATCCAGTCAAGGTGGCTGCCGCTCAACGGCCAAGCCCGACCTTGAATGCCATCATTGGCTGAAGTTTGTTCTAGGTAGCCGGTTTTGTGAATGGACCATGGACCCGTTACTGGGTTCGTGGTCCATTTTTTTTGGTTGACAGCCCTTTCTCTGGCGTCGCTCTCAAGAATCTGTCAAACTTATTTATATGGACAAACCGCTACGGTGCCTTAAAAGGAGAACCTCCCATGCCCCTAGCACTGACTGTTGATGACGTTTGGAAAATGTTTCAGGAGACAAACCGTTTGTTTCAGGAGTCGCAGCAAAAATGGGAGCAGCGTTCCCAAGAGGCTGATAGAAAAATGCAAGAATTGACCGCAAGTCAAAAAGAATTGACCGCAAGTCAAAAAGAGACGGATCGTCAGATGCGGGAATCCAGCGAAGTGACTGACAAAAAAATCAAAGAGGTCAGCACACTGGTTGGCAATTTGGGTGGCCGATGGGGCGAGTTTGTGGAAGGATTGGTTGCCCCAGCTTGTGAAACCATTTTTGCTCAGTGGGGCATTCCGGTCCACAAGGTCAGTCGCCGGGTAAGAGCAAAGCTGCTAGATGGCCGTAATATGGAGGTTGACGTGTTGGTAGAGAATACGGATACCGTGGCACTGGTGGAAGTCAAAAGCGAATTGACTATTGAATCTGTGCGAGAACA
>JADFYY010000232.1 GCA_015232825.1 Magnetococcales bacterium | reverse complement strand
AAAGCAACACGTTTGAAAAAACAGAGAAGAGCAATTGGGAGAGTCCAGGGTTTATGCAACAGGAAGATCATCCTGTGGTGAATGTTTCCCATGACGATGCCATGGCTTTTGCAGAATGGCTCTCTTGGCGGTCTCATCGTCTTGTGCGTCTGCCCACAGAGGCTGAGTGGGAATATGCCTGTCGAGCCAAAAGTGAGACAATGTTTCACTGTGGTGACCAAATCACCATTGAACAAGCCAACTTTGCTGGCCATTATGGTGGCACCACAGCCGTGACACGGTTTCCACCCAATAGTTATGGCCTGCATGACATGCATGGTAATGTTTATGAATGGGGACGCGACTGGTATGATGCGACATTTTATGCCCATTCCCCAAACAAGAATCCTGTTTGTTTGAATGACGACTCTGGAGAACGGGTATTGCGAGGAGGGTCATGGCATACCCAAATGGGACGCATCCACTCTTTTGCCCGTGATCGCTATTCGCCTGGTTTGGCGGATGCGGATATCGGCTTTCGTCTGGCCGCGCTTTCCTATCCATGGGAAAAGTGATCCAATCAGGTGTGTGCCAATAGGTATTCGGCCATGGGTCGGTCAAAATGGTTGATATGGTACAAGTTCCATTGAATCAGGGCATCGAGATTAAAATGGATATGCCCCTGTGCATCTAGGGTGAGCGTGAGCCACGAACCAGTCAGGAATTTTTGATGTTCTTCAAAATGATCGGAAAATAATGAATACCCCCGCGCCAGCATCTGCTGTTCCTCATATTCAAAATGCTGCATGAAAAGGGTCTGCAATTTTGCCAACATCAATTGCAAGGTCGCCAATTTGGTCTCTTGAGATTGTTTCTCCTTGATCGCGTTCATTCGATCCAATAATATCTGATGCTGTTGATCTAACTCCTCATGGCAAGTCTTTGGGAATTGAAGCCATTTGTATGAAAATTTTTTATTATTAGAAAGAATGGTTAATGGCATTGGTTTTTCCCCTTTTGTCCCTCAGCAGGGAGTTCTACCCGTGCCGCGAAGCCGCCATCGGGTGGGTGGGAGAATCGGATCATTCCGCCATGATCCCGAATCACCGAGGCTGCGATGGAGAGTCCTAGACCAACACCACCGGTTTCAGTACTGCGGGAGGGTTCTAGTCGTAGAAAGGGTTTAAATACATTCTCCCACTCACTCTCTGGGATCCCCGCGCCTTGATCCAGAATGACGATTACCAACCAAGAGGAATCCATTCGGAGCAAAGAGACGTGGGCGCATCCACCGAACTTGACAGCGTTATGAATCAGATTGGTCAAGGCCCGTTTCATGGCCAGTGGGCGACACAGATAGGGTTCTTTTTTTTGGTTCTCATCGAAGGTTGTTAAGAGTCCGGTATCGTTTAAGTCAGCGCAAATGGAGGAGAGCAAGCCACTTAAATTGACCCGTTGTTTGGGTTCCACAAAGGTGGCGTCTTGGGCAAGCGCAAGGGTGGAGGCGAGCATGGCTTCCATTTCGTCTAGTATAAAGATCATGCGTTCGCGAGTGGATTCATTGTCTACAAACTCGGCCATCAATTTCATTTGAGTCAGAGGGGTGCGCAGGTCATGGGAAATGGCGGCGATCATGCGCAGACGTTCTTCCACAAACTCGCGGATGCGGCGATTCATTCGGTTGAATGCTCGTGCCATTGTGACAATTTCGTCAGCACCTGTTTCGGGCAGAGGGGCGGCGTAGACGTCTAGGCCAAAGGCATCTGCGGCCCGCACGATTCGGGCAAAGGGTCGGGTCAGATGACGGGCTATGAGCAGGGAAAACAGAAAAATGGCCCCAGTCATGATGATCACCGAGATGGTGGCATGACGAAATAATGGGACATGATTATCTGCTGGGCGGGTGGTCAAAAAAACGCTCTGTCCATTGGGCAAGGCCACCAGAGCGCGCAACTCTTGGTCCAGGACGGTTTCATGCATCAGACGGATGATCGCCACCTCTATGGCAAAGAGCAGTCGATGGATGGTGCCATGAGTGTGGTTCCAGTTTGGTTCTCCGGTAGCCACAGCCTTGACCTGTACTTGGTTTGAAGCGATTAAAGTTTCCAATTGGTGACGCAAATCTTCGTCATTATCGGTGGTGGGCCATATTTCCTTTGCATAAGGTTGATGCCATACCTCGAAACGTAGCGTATTGTGATTCATGGCCAGCACCATGGATTGATGCAAAGAGGTGGGTGTTTCTAGCAACAGTCGGACAACAGCGGCCATGCGTTCCAATACTTGTTGTTTACTGGTAAGTACGGATCCTTCCAGTTTTTCGCTGGTGAACACCAGAATGCTCAAAATATGGGAAAAAGTCAAACCAATTAATAAAATAAAAATTGTTCGTCCAGCAAGGCTTTTCATGTCAGGGTGATCTCTGGTGTAAACATGTACCCTCCTCCCCAGACCGTTTTAATAAGGTGAGGATCCTTGGAGTCGATTTCAATTTTGCGTCGTAAGCGCATGACTTGGGTATCGATGCTGCGGTCGAATGATTCTGTTGTTTTTCCGTGGGTTAGGTCAAGGAGTCGTTCACGGCTTAACACTTGTTTGGGGTGGTGGATGAAGGCCAGCAATAGGTCGAACTCGCCGTTGCTCAATGGTTCGACCACGTTGTCGGCTCCCACCAATTCGCGACGGGCCATGTGCAGGGTCCATCCAGCAAAGTGGATCAGGGTGTTTTTGCCTATTTGAGTAGTAGGGGATTTTTTTTGGCCATCGCAACGTCTTAGCACGGCTTTGATGCGGGCCAGAAGTTCACGGGGATCAAAGGGTTTGGAGAGATAATCATCGGCTCCCATTTCCAGTCCTACTACTCGATCAGCCGGGCTGCCCAATGCGGTCAACATGATGACGGGAATGAGGAATTTTTCTCGGAGTTTGCGGCATAATATCAAACCGTCCTCACCGGGAAGCATGAGATCCAGTATGATTAGTTTTACATTTTGTCGTTCCAGGGTGGCCCACATGGCGCGACCATCGGCCACCCCCAGGGCCTGAATGCCGTGTTCATCCAGGTAACGGACCACCAGTTCTCGGATGTCGCGGTTGTCTTCCACCACCAATATACACATTATAATTTTTTTAATTATTAAAATAAAAGAGAGGGTTTGGGAGATTCATCTCCCAAGGTTTTG
>JADFYY010000231.1 GCA_015232825.1 Magnetococcales bacterium | reverse complement strand
CCTGTTTTTTAAATAATAATAAATTATTAGGGGTCCAGGGGGATTATCCCCCTGGTGGGGTCCAGGGGCAAAGCCTCTGGTTGGCCGAAACGAGGATCAAGGCCTTTTTTTCCATTCAATGGTGAGATTAACGATGCTCTATTTGTGTGAGAAACCCTCCCAGGCCCGTGATATTGCCAGAGTGCTTGGGGCTGGCATCAAACGGGATGGCTATCTGGAAGGGAGTGGAGTGCGGGTGACTTGGTGTTTGGGTCATCTTTTGGAAATGGTCACGCCAGATCACTATGGCCAGCAGTGGAAGATGTGGCGTTTGGAGACGTTGCCCATTCTACCGCAACAGTGGCGGTTGGAGGTGCGTAAGGAGGTGGGCAAGCAATTCAAGGTGATCAAGGGGTTGTTGTTGACGGCCCGTGAGGTCGTGGTGGCCACAGACGCGGATCGGGAGGGGGAGACCATTGGTCGGGAGGTGTTGGAGGCGTGTGGATATCGAGGCCGAATCTCGCGGTTGTGGCTTTCGGCATTAGATGACGCCAGTATTCGCAAGGCGTTGCAGGCATTGCGTCCTGGTGGTGAGACCGAATCGTTGTATTGGGCTGGATTGGGTCGATCACGGGCCGATTGGCTGGTAGGGATGAACCTAACCCGCGCTTACACCCTTTTGGGTCGTCAGGGCGGGTATGATGGGGTGTTGACTGTGGGGCGGGTGCAGACTCCCACACTCAAGCTGGTGGTGGATCGGGATCGGTTGATTGAGAATTTTAAGCCAACGGATTATTTTGAGGTAAGCGTTGATTGTGCGGCCAAAGAAGGGCTTTTTCGCGCCAAGTGGCTGGTGCCAGAAACCTTGGCCGACGAGGAGGGACGTTGTTTGGATAAGGCCCGTGCCGAGGTTGTGGCAAAAGCCGTGGCAGGCCAAGCCGGGGTTATTGCCAAGGCAGAGACCAAACGTATGCACGAAGCCCCTCCCTTGCCTTTGGAGTTATCTACGTTGCAGGCGGAGGCCTCCCGGCGGTGGGGTATGGGGGCGGCCCGTACCCTGGAAGTGGCCCAGGCACTGTATGAGACCCATAAGGCCATCACCTATCCTCGCACGGATTGTCGTTATCTACCCGCAAGCCAGCTTGCCGAGGTGTCATTGGTGTTGGAGGCTATGGTTCGTTCGGATGGCGCATTGAGCGAGTTGGTGGCTTTGGCAGATGTGCGTCTGCGCTCCAAGGCATGGGATGACGCCAAGGTGACGGCGCATCATGCCATGATTCCCACTCAAGCTGTGGTGGCGGTTGGGGGGATGTCGCTGGAGGAGACGCGCCTTTATGATGTGATCCGTCGTCACTATCTGGCGCAATTTTTTCCAGCGTTCACATATGATCGTACCGTGGTGGAGGTGGCGGTTGTTGAGGAGTTGTTTCGCGCTACGGGCAATGTGGAGGTTTCACCGGGTTGGAAACAGGTGTTGCGACGTGATAAGGCTTCCAATGAGTCCGAGGATGAGCGATTACCCCCTGCGTTGCGGCGCAATGAACCTGTGCAGGTGACGGCCAGTCAGGTGGAGGATAAGCGAACCAAACCGCCCAAGCGTTATACCGAGGGGACACTGATCCAAGCCATGAAAAATGTCGGTCGTATGGTGGAGGAGGCCCGTTTCAAGCAGATCTTGCGTGAGACCTCTGGGATCGGCACTGAGGCGACGCGAGCGGCCATTATTGTCAATTTATTGCAGCGTAAACTGTTGCTACGCGAGGGCAAGAGTGATTTGGTGAGTGCCCCTGTGGGGCGGATTTTGGTGGACATGCTGCCCAAGAGTGTAACCAATCCCGCCACCACGGCGATTTGGGAGCAGGCCTTGGAGGATATTGTCCATAAGACGCGGACTCTAGAGGAGTTTGAAGGAAAGGCTGTGGTTTGGGTGACCCGTTTGATTGCCGCAGTCAAAGCCGAAAGCGGGGAACGGATTCACTCTTTTTCCAGTTTACCGGTCGAAAGTGGCGCAGGAGGAGATCCATCCACCCTCTGTCCCGCTTGTCATAAAGGGCGATTGGTGACGCGCCATGACAAAACCGGACAGAGTTTTCTGGGTTGCAATCGTTTTCCAGGGTGCCGTTTTTCGCGGTCTGGTTAACGGTGACGATGAAAAAATTTCGGTGGTGATTTGATTTTTAGTATGTTAAACTAGATTGAGTTGCATTATTTACCTTTGTAGTCATCAAGGAGACAAAAATGAATTATAAGTTTGTCGCAATTATTTTCTTCGTTATCACGCTGGTGGTTGGGAATCAAGCTTTTTCCCGTTCCCCAGAGGCCAAGACTCCAGAGACTAAAAGTGCTGTGTTGGCCAGCATGGGTGCCGTTTCATTGACGGTGAGCGAGTTTCAAAATCTTATGAATTACAGTGACGCAGAGGTCAAACGTCAACTGTTGGCCAATCCTGATTTGATGAAACAAAAGATTAGCGAATTTATGCTGATGAAGTTTGTCGCAAACAAGGCGCGTGCGGAAAAGGCAGACCAAAAAGCCGAAATCGCCTTTATGATGGAAAGAGCCAAGGATGGCGTTTTGGTTGAATACTATTTGAACAATGCCAGCAAGCCGCCTGCTGATTTTCCTGAAGAGGCCTTGATACAAAAGGCCTATCAAGAAAATCAAAGCAAATTTATGAATCCCCCCATGGTCAACGTCGCGCAGATTTTTTTAAAATTCGATGCCACCATGGATGATGCAGCGAAAAAAGAGTTGGTCGCAAAGGCCGAGCGTTATGTCACCATGCTTCAGAAAAAAGAGTCGGATATGGCCTCTTTGGCCAAAAAATATTCTCAACATCAGCCCAGTGCCTCCCAGGGGGGGGATATGGGGTGGTTGCCCAAATCTCAACTGTTGCCAGAATTCAATAAAGCCTTGGAGGGGATGAAGGCCGGTGAGGTGAAAGGCCCGGTGAACAGTGCGCAAGGGGTTCATATCATCCAATTGATCGCTTCCAAAGGGGAGGAGCCGATTCCTTATGACAAGGTTAAAAAAACGGTTATCCAATTGCTGCGAAATAAAAAGACCCAGGAAAATAAAGATGCCTATTTGATGGAGTTGGTGAAAAAACAAGGTGTTTCTGTCAATGAGGAGAGTAGAATTCTATTGAAGTAGAGGGATCGTTTCGGCCAAACCAGGGGCTTCGCCCCTGGACCCCACCAGGGGGATAATCCCCCTGGACCCCTAA
>JADFYY010000230.1 GCA_015232825.1 Magnetococcales bacterium | reverse complement strand
AAAGATCATCATCCAAGTCTGAATTCTCAAGCTTTGTATCAGGCAGTACGGTTTACCACAGATTCAAATGCGAGTATGAATCAAATATTGGAAAATGATCAGAAAATTTTTAATTTTGTTATTAAAGATTACAGGAATGATTTGTCACAATTTTTTCTAGAAATCTGTCAGCATGCAGCAAAAATAAGATTTTCCCAACAATAAGGCATTAATTATCATTTGTTAACTGGAAATTGCGCGCAAACTTGATTTAAATCAATTACGATTGTTTCTTTCCCATTGAATTTTTAGCGAGTCTCTTTTAACATTGACCGTGAAAAATTTTTCAAAATTGAATGGTTTTCAAGCGTCTCGGATCTTTATGTAGGCAATTCACTAGGGTGGAGGGAAAGAGTATGCACTATCCAAGTAAAAACAAGGTGAGGATGTTGTTGGTGGCAGCATCCATGTTCTTGCTGGCTGCAGGTGGCCTGCAAAATGCAAATGCAGACGTAAAACAAGAAAATGCTGTAAATGCCGAGCGTGTGCAAAAAGGCAAGGTGTTGTTTTCTGAAAATTGTCAGGTCTGCCATCAGGAAGGCGGAGCGGGGAAACCCGGAGTGGCTCCCTCTTTGACCAATAAAGAACTGCTGAGTGCCGCATCCGACCGCTTTTTGTTGGACACCATTCGCGATGGACGTCCAGACACCGCTATGCCAACCTTTGGACAACTGCTCAAAGACGAAGAGATTCAAGCCATTGTCAGCTATTTGCGCTCCTTTGGCACAGAGCCAGTCAAGGGCGGAATGTTGGATAATGACCGCAAGGCCATGGGGGATCCTCGTCTGGGGGCCCGTTGGTTCTCACAAGTTTGTGCAGGTTGTCATGGCGTCAATGGCGAAGGCTATGAAGGCTCCGGTTCTGGAACCGCCATTGGTAAGTCGGGTTTCTTGGGTAAGGCGTCCGATGGATTTATCCGCTACATTATTAAAAATGGCCGTTCCAACACACCCATGCGCGGATTCGCCGGACCTACGGGTATGGCCAATCTGAATGAGCAGGAGATCGATGATATCATTACTTATCTGAGAGTCCTGCAAAAGTAGGCATTGGGTTGAATGGCGTTCGGTACGCGAAAAAACTTTAAAAAAACGTTCGGAGACTATTAATGAAACGTGATCATATGAGTTTGGGAAGACGGGCCTTTCTTAAGGGAAGCGGTGCGATGGCCGTTGCTTCCACAGCAGGCAGTCTGTTGGTGAATAATCCAGAACTGGTTGAAGCGGCCCCGGCCAAAAAGGCCGATGAGGTCAAATCCTCTACACAAAAAACCTCTTACGCCGCCTGTCCTTATTGTGGCGTGGGATGCGGGACCATTATTCAAACCGAGAACGGCAAGATTGTTTCCATGCAGCCGGATCGGGATCACCCCACCAACAAGGGGTTGCAATGCATCAAGGGACTGACCGCCGCTGAACCGATCTATGTGGACCGGATGCAAGGCGATTGTTATGTCCGTAAGGATGTCTGGGCTGAGTGGAACAAACCCGGTCATGGCGACATCGAATATGTCTCCAAGACCAAGGGAGCCTTTGACGAAGAGTTGTGGGATCGAGTTTCGTATGACGCCGTTGGCGATATGATCGCTCACAAGGTGGCCCACTTTGCCAAAAAGTATACCGGAAACTCCGTTGGGCTGTACGGTTCTGGTCAGTTGACCCTGGAAGGGCAGTATCTGGAAAATCTTTTCTTGAAAGGTGTGCTTGGCTCCAATGCCATCGAGGCCAATGCCCGTATGTGTATGACCTCAGCGGTGACCGCCTATTTTGCTACCTTGGGATCCGATACCCCGCCGTTGTGCTACGATGATCTGGAACTGACGGACATGGTGATGCACTTCGGACACAATCCGCGTGAGGCCCATCCGATTGTTTTCTGGCGCATCGCCGATCACAAGAAACGCGCTGACATCCCCACCGTGGTGGTGGATCCGCGTCGTACCGGGTCGTTTCAGGGCTATGCCGATATCAATCCGAACAACTCCGTCCATGTGCCTATCCTCAATGGCGACATCGCTTTCTTGAACTCCATTGCCCATGTTCTGCTCAAGGAACACCCAGACGTGATCGACTGGGATTTTATGAAGGCGCATACCAACGGCTGGAAAGAGTACACCGATGGTGTTTTGGAGAAATATAGCCCAGAACAGGTTCAGCAGTTTATGGGTGGGGCCAACCATCCAGTTCCGCCAGAATTGATCCGTCATGTGGCCAACCTTTTTGCCAATGCCACCCGCAAACGCTTGGAGCGTAAAAAGGCTGGCAACGAACAGGGCGGTGTGATCGTGATGTGGGGTATTGGTTACAACCAGCACATCCACGGACAGCACAACGTCATCTCCATTGTCAATCTGATGTCCTTGACCGGCAACCTAGGCAAGCCTGGTTGCGGTCCTTTCTCCATGACCGGTCAGCCCAACGCCATGGGTGAACGGTTGACTGGTGGTTTGACTGGTCGTCTTCCCTTCAATCAAGGGTTGGACAACGACAAGCATAGAGCGCATATGGCACAGGCCTGGAAAGTGCCAGAAGCTAACTTGGTTACCGCGCAAAAAGCGGACGGTTCCGGTTTTGCCGTGGGCATGATGGAGCGGGCGCAAAAGGGTGTACTCAAGGCCATGTTCTTGATCTATGCCACCCACATCGACCTGCCGGACTCCCATCAATTGGTCCGCCCCGCTTTGACCAAGGCCTTTGTCATCGCGCAGGAGATTTATCGCCACGCCCCGAACAACCTGTATGCCGATGTCATTCTGCCTGCCGCCACTTGGGGCGAAGTGCAAGGGGTTTATATCAACTCCGAGCGTCGTTTGCATGTGGTTGACAAGGCGGCCCAAGCTCCCAAGGGGTGTCGTCCTGACCTGGATATGGTGATCGACAAAGGGCGTCACATCGCCAACCTGCTTGGTTTGGAAGGCGACAAGATCTTCCCCTGGAAGCGGGATCCCAAGACCGGTGAATACAATGCTGAGGAGGTCTTTATCGAATTCCTGAAGGCCTCCAAGGGTGCGGACAGCGACCTTACCGGTATGTTGGAAGTCATGGCTCGTGACAAAGTTATGCCTTACGATCAAATTCGCAGTATCGACGGCAAAACACGCGGCATTCAATGGCCTGCTCCCACCTATGAAATCGCCAAGGCGGGTGGCACCAAGCGGCGTTATATGGGGCAAGAGGGTGTTTGGCCA
>JADFYY010000022.1 GCA_015232825.1 Magnetococcales bacterium | reverse complement strand
GCAACTGCTGGCCATATCTGATATTCTGCCCCCATGAATGAGATCGCCCAACCACATGACCGCTTTATCAAGTTGCTGCTTTCCGATCCAGAGAAGGCGGGAATGCTTGTGCGTGAGCGTCTGCCAAAGGAATTATCCGAACTTTTGAGTCATGAACCTCCAGAATTGGTGGAGGGGTCTTTTGTCGATGAGGAATTGCGAGGACACCTGACTGATCGTCTTTTTCGGATGCGTACCATTCATGGGCGGGTGGCATTGCTCTACATTTTGATTGACCATAAGAGCTATCCTGACCAATTTGTTGGCTTTCAGTTGTTGAAGTACAAAGTTGAGGCGTGGAAGCAGTGGGTGCGGGAGAATCCAGAATGGAAACGGCTGCCAGCTATTGTCCCGTTTATTTTTTACCACGGGGAAACGGAATGGCGGATTCCAACTGAATTTATGGCGTTGGTGGATGCTGAGGAGGGTTGGCGTCCTTTTTTGTTGAATTTTCGGTTCCCCGTTTTTGATCTGGGTAAAGTACCGGATAATCAGCTTTCTCGACACCCTAGGTTGCGTGCATGGCTGATAGCAGCCAAATATGCTACCCGTGCAGGCAAGCAAGTGTGGGTAAAAAAATATCTGATTGAAGTGCTGGGTGACGCAGGGGAAGATTTCCCAGTGATTATGCGGTATATTGTTGAAACTTACGATAATTATAACGAACCAATTGTACGAGAGATTATCCACGCCGTGCGTCCAGAGGAGGAGAACGCCATGATGTCACAATTTGCTCAGGATATTATCGCCAAAGGAAAACCTGATTGGTTGAATCAAGGCCATCGGGAAGGCCGCAAGGAAGGTGAGGCCGCCATGTTGCTCAAACAAATGCGCCGCAAATTTGGCCAAGTTCCTGACTGGGTGCCAGTCAAGATAGGTGCCGCAGATGTGGAACTCATTGAAATCTGGAGTGACAATTTCGTGTTCGCCAATTCTGTAGAGGACGTTTTTGCATCGTGAGATGCAATCATCCCAAAAGAACTGAGCCGTGCTAAAAGTTTACATAATTTCAACGGCAACATAGCCATCCCATTCAACTGAACCAGTGCCCATTACCGGTTTATAGGATGAAATGATTAGGAGGCCAATTCATGATACGGTCCTATGAAGCAGAAATCAGCGAAGACGGGCAGGTCAGATTGCTGAATCCTTTAGTGTTACGAGGAAGGCACCGGGCCGTATTGACCATCCTTGAGACATTGGACACAAGGCGAAAGGATACCGGGAAATCTCTGGTATTTGGTGATGGTGCAACATTGCTAGAAATCTGGTGACAGTATATCTATTTCTGTGGCAAATCTGGGCAAATCTGGTGATCAGTATATCTATTTCCGAGTCTGGGGAGGGGGCCGATATGTCCCCTGAAATCCTGCCTTGTATAGGCAAAGGTTCCAATTTTGGAAAATTTTCAGGCTTGCGTTACGCCGACAGGGTGTTAGTCATCGTGGGATTTTTTATTTGGCCGGGACCAAGGGATTCGTTGGCGCGGGAACTGGAGCAGGCAAGCGCATCTCTTGAGTGGGTGGGGCCTGATAGACTGGCGGTTGGTTCATCTTCACACCCGCGAACATCGCACCAATGATCAGGGCCGTCTGTGCCACAAACATGCCTGCGGTCCATTTGATGGTGTCCCCCTTGGAAGACTCAATGGCTTTGGACAATTCGGCTTTGGATAATTCAATCTTGCCGTCAAGTTCTTTGATGTCCCGTTTGAGGTTGGTTTCCACGGCGGCCATTTTGACATCCAGTTCTTTGATGTCTCGCTTGAGTTCTGCCTTGATGGATTCCGCTTTGGTGTCCATCTTGACTTCAAGCTCTTTGATGTCTCGCTTGAGGCCTGCCTCTACAGATGCCAGCTTGACATCCAGTTCCTTGATATCCCGCTTGAGACCGGCTTCCACTTCCTTGATATCCCGCTTCAGATCTGCCTCAATAGCGGCCAAACGGATATCCTGTTCAGCCAAGTCCTTTTTTGTAGCCAAACGTTCTTCCACTAGGTCAAGCATGGCTTCGGCCTGGATGGCCGCTTGACGTTCGTCCACCCCGACATCCCGAAGCTTGCGGACGTAATTATATGAGTCAAAGGCGATGGCGGAATGCATGACTTAATCTCCTGGTTGGGTGGAAACTCCAGGATACTCTATCCGAAATCGTCCAACGTCGTCCAATAAAATTCGATGTACTTCGGGGATGAGGGGGGCTGTGTCGAAAGGGAGACCATGACAATCCACTTTGGGAGTGAGGGAGAGTGGGACCGAACGCATAGCACCGACAGAAACCATGTTGACATTGATGCGAATCTCATCTATGCATGTTGTATAAACTCTGGCTGAAGCTATGCGGCCAAGTGAAACTCTGCCCCCATCTAAATGGGGGTTTATTATTTGAGAGGGCTGTCATGGACCGGTTTGCCGTCATGGTTGATGCGGATTATTTTACGTCAATTTCCAAATGTTATGTTTTTTGTTTAGTATTAAATAGATAGCAAACATAACTTATAGGATTTTGTTTTTATGATCAATCTGGCCCATCCTCATGATCGGCTATTTACAGCACTGATGTCAACTCCAGAGATTGCGGGTGCCTTACTGCGTGAATACATGCCCCAAGAGATCGTGGCTGTGCTTGCGCCAGAAGACCCAGAGTTGGTGCTGGGATCATTTATTAGCGAGGAGTTGCGTCCATATTACTCTGATCGAATGTTTCGCGCCAAAACTTTGAGAGGCAAAAGCGTCTATTTTTACACTTTGATGGAGCATAAAAGCTATCTGGATCGAAAGGTTGGGCAACAGCTTCACCGTGGAATCAGCAGGTTTATAGAGCAAAAAGAGCAGGAAAATCCAGAATGGACTCTTTTGCCAGCCATAATACCCTTCGTTTTGTATCACGACGCACAAGAGTGGACCATTCCAAATGAGTTCCTGTCACTGGTGGATGCGGATGAGGCATTGAGGCCATGGCTGATGAACTTTTCATTTGTTGTTGTAAATTTAGGACCGATTCCTGATAATCGGTTGGCGCGGAATGCTCGTCTGAAGGCGGGTTTGATGGCGTTAAAATACGGCACTCGTGATCCAAAAATACAAAATGAAGCGTTGTGGGCTATCGTCGCTGCTTTGGAAGAAGCACCAGAACTATTGGTTCCAATAATGCTTTATCTTTTGACAACCTTTCAAGACCTGGATGAAAGCGATGTGCGTGAAATCGTTGTCCGGGTTTGTCCACAGGAGACCTCTGAAATGATATCTGTCTTTGCTCGAAACATTGTTGAACAGCACAAACACGAATGGCGGCAGGAGGGCTTTGAGAGTGGTGAACGGCGAGGCGAACGAAACAGAGCTATTCAAACCCTGTTGCGTCTTCTGACTCGGCGTTTCGGCGAATTGCCAGCAGAGGTTCATACGAAGGTCAATGCTGCCAACATAGACATCCTGGAATCATGGACCGACCAATTGTTGGACGCCCATTCTCTGGATGACGTGTTTCATTGAGTGTGCGTGGGCAAATCTGGTGACACGCTGTCAATAGCCGCCCAAAGTGTACCACCCATGTTCGGCCAAAGTGTACCACCCCGACGACTGATTTTGCCCGGCTTTGACCTATCACTCTCCTCTGGCAACTGCTGGCCGTATCTGATATTCTGCCCCCATGAATGAGATCGCCCAACCACATGACCGCTTTATCAAGTTGCTTACCACGGGGAAACGGAATGGCGGATTCCAAATGAATTTATGGCGTTGGTGGATGCTGAGGAGGGTTGGTGTCCTTTTTTGTTGAAATTGTACGAGAGATTATCCACGCTGTGCCTCCAGAGGAGGAGAACGCCATGATGTCACATCAAGGCCATCGGGAAGGTGAAGCAGCCTTGCTACTCAAGCTGATACGTCGTAAGTTTGGCCAAGTTCCTGACTGGGTGCCTGCAAAAATAGGTGCCGCAGATGTGGAACTCATTGAAACATGGAGCGACAACTTCGTGTTCGCCAATTCTGTGGATGACGTTTTCGCATCATGAACGCTCTCCAGTTTCATCGAGGTCGGCATGCCGGGAATTGAAAATCATAATGTACTGAAAGGGTCTACGTTAATGACTGAACGCTCACGCAAAATTTTAATCGTGGAGGACAACCGACTTTTCGCACGCATGTTGCGCGAAAAGGTCCAGTCCAGTGGCCTTTTTTCTGTCGTCGTGTGTGGCACCCTCGATGAGACCCGCACCCAACTAGAGGCCAACGCGGTTGGGGAGTTCTTCCTGGCTCTCTGTGACCTCAACCTCCCAGATGCTCCCAATGGCGAGGCCGTGGATCTGCTGGTGCAACACAAAGTGCCGGTCATTGTCTTCACCGGCACTTTCAACGAGGATGTGCGTGAGGACATCCTGGCAAAGGCCGGGGTGTTGGATTATGTCGTGAAAGAGAACCCGGCCAGTCTGGAATACATCGTGGGGGTGGTGAACCGGGTTCATCGCAACCGTTCCATCCGCGCCATGGTGGTGGACGATTCGCGCAGTGCCAGAGCCCATTTTTCATTCCTGTTGGAGCAACAAATGTTTCAGGTTCTCACTGCAAGCAACGGCTTGCAGGCCCTCCAACTCCTCGATACCCATCCCGACATCAAGTTGATGCTGGTCGATTACAATATGCCAGAAATGGATGGCTTCCAGTTGATCAAGAAGGTGCGGGAGAAACACGGCAAGGCCGATATGGTGCTGGTCGGCATCTCCGCCTATGGCAACAATATCTTGTCGGCGCAATTTATCAAGAACGGTGCCAACGATTTTCTAACCAAGCCGTTTCTGGTCGAGGAGTTTTATTGCCGGGTGCATCAGAACATGGACGCGCTGGAAAATATTCAAGCTCTGCGGGAGAGTTCCTTGCGAGATCCCATGACCGGGCTGCACAACCGGCGTTACCTGTTCGAGCTGGGCAGGCAGATGCTGGCCTCGGCCAGACGGGGTCAAATCACCCTCGTCACGGCCATCGTGGATATTGATTTTTTCAAAAAGGTTAACGATACCCATGGCCATGACGCCGGGGACATAGTGATCAAAAGGGTCGGGGTCACCTTGCGGGAATATTTTCGTGACACTGACGTGGTCGTGCGTATGGGCGGCGAGGAGTTTTGCATTCTGGCGGTTAATCCGGTCCAGGATGAGATCGGGCCACTGTTCGATCAAGTCCGTGCGATGGTGGAAAACGATCTCGTGCAGGTGGGGGACAAGTCGCTTCAGGTCACCATCAGCATCGGGGTGAACGCAGAGAGCTTCGATACTCTGGACGAGACCATCAAGAAGGCAGACGAGATGCTCTATCTGGCCAAGGAGCAGGGCCGCAACCGGGTGGTGGTCTACACCGACGAATTTCCGCAAGGGGAGGTTTTCGGCGTTAAACGTGACCTGCAACCCGCGCCCTGGGCGCGGCAAATAAATGACAGGTGATCTCCAGGGGATGAGTCCAGGGACTATATCTCGTTTGAGACCGGCTTGTTCTCCCACCAAGTCAAGCGTGCTTTTTTGACGTGTCATTTTTTCGTCATCGGTTTCTTGCAGTTTAAATGTCAAGTATTCATTAAAAATCAATCGGTTCATCTATTGTGTAACGATTAATGCATGTTGGCAAATGGTTTGCATTAAAGAGAGTGTGCCAGCGCGGGGGAAAAGCACAAAGCCTCGAACGCTCTTTTTATGGTTGGCCGCAAGGACCGACTGACGATTATAGATGAATGCTACAAAAGGATAACTGTAATGACGACGATTGAAATGCACAATACAGGTAAGGGACTCTATGGCAATGGTTTGATTGCCCGTGGATATATTCGCGAGGCGGTTCGGTCTGCGAACATGCCAGAATCGGCCATTCGCAGTTGGTCTTATGGGTTGGGTCGTGGTCTCTCTGGTGTGGTTCAGCAAACCTCTTGGGCCCCAGGCGAATCCTCCATTGGAGGTGAGCAATGAATTTTCAAGTTACCCAGGTAAAAGGCCCGTTGTTCCCCAAAGGTGGCAAGTGTTTGCGTGCCACCTTAGGGGTAAAACCGGTCTCGCGTGAATTCAACGCTGCTGTAACGAACGGATCTCTTCGGCGACAAGAAAAGCGACATCAAGACTTTGCGCAGCATTGAGTCGTGGGTCGCAGGTCGTTTCATAGCGTTCGTTTAAGTCTTCTTCTAAAACGACATGGGATCCGCCTACACACTCGGTCACATTGTCGCCAGTCAATTCAAAATGGGCTCCTCCTGGCCAGATCCCTTCGGCCTGAAGAATGTCAATGAATTGACGTAGTTCCATTAGAATATGATCCAGTGCGCGGGTTTTGTGACCGGTGGGAGCGGTGTAAGTGTTGCCGTGCATGGGATCGCAGCTCCAGATGACCGCTCGTCCCTCCTGTTTGATCGTCCGCAGGAGGGGCGGTAGCGACTTGGCGATTTGATCGTGTCCGAAACGGCCAATGAATGTCAGTCGGCCCGGTTCGTTCAGCGGGTTGAGCCGGTCGCAGAGTTGTAAAATTTCATCCGCGCTCGCCTTGGGTCCGATCTTGACGCCCAGGGGGTTTTTGACGCCTCGTAAGAACTCCACATGCGCCCCATCCGGTTGTCGGGTGCGCTCTCCAATCCAGATCATGTGCGCGGAACAGTTGTAGAAATCCCCAGTTAGGGAGTCGCGACGGGTGAGCGCGGTTTCGTATTCCAAAATCAAGGCTTCATGACTGGTAAAATACTCGACTTCATGCAGGATTGGGCTGTTTTGCGTATTGACGCCAATGGCACCCATGAATTTCATGGCATCGGTGAGTTGATCGGCCAAATGAGCATAGCGTTGCCCTTGCGGACTGTTGGCCACAAAATCTTGGTTCCAAGTGTGAACCCGTTCCAGATTGGCAAATCCGCCATGGGTAAACGCCCGCAGCAAATTCAAGGTGCTGGCAGACTGAAAATAGGCCCGTTCTAAGCGTAAAGGGTCAGGTAGACGAGCCTCTAGGGTAAAGGAGGGATCGTTAACCGATTCACCCCGGAAACTGGGCAGTGAGACGCCGTTTTGGGTTTCCAATGGACTGGAACGGGGTTTGGCGTATTGTCCAGCGATACGGCCTACCTTGATTACCGGCTTGGAAATCCCGTGGGTCAGAATGACGGCCATTTGCAACAGCACCTTGAGCTTGTCACGAATGGAATTGGCCGTGAAATCATTGAAAGATTCTGCGCAATCCCCACCTTGCAGCAAAAAGGCATCGCCTCGGTGTACCTTGGCCAGATGGTTTTTTAAGGCGCGAACTTCGCCTGCAAAGACCAAAGGGGGATAGCGGGAAAGATTGCTGCAGGTTTCATCCAGGTTTTGTTGGTCGGGCCATTCGGGTTGTTGCAATGCCTGGAATTTTTTCCAGGAGTGGGGATGCCAATCGTCAGACACAGTAGAGTTTCCTTTGCGATTTAAAAGTGTTGAATCTGCAAACCAATTCCTAGTTTACACTAGGTCTGGTTGGGAATACAGGGGGAATGACACTTGCTTACTCCAGCTTGTCCACCGCCTGTTGCAGTTTTCTAGAGACCAGTTCAAGCTTCCTAGCATTCAGTTTCAAGCCAAATATGTCTCGCAGATAAAAGACATCCACCACCCGTTCGCCGTAGGTGGCGATCTTGGCTGCACGGATCTGTATGTCCTGGGCTTGCAAGACGTTGGTGATGGCAAACAAGAGGCCAGGGCGGTCGAGCGAGGTGATCTCGATGACCGTGAAAGTGTCAAGACTCTCATCCACCTCCATGGAAAAGGAGATTTCAAAAAATTTGCGCCGCGTGGTGTCTGAGGATGTGGCCAGAAGCGTGCTGGGTCGCAACTTACCCTCTAAAACTTGAGTCATTATGGAGATGATCCGTTCCTGACGGCTGGGGCTCTCGATGGGTTCGCCGTTTTGAGTTTGGATGATGAAGGTATCCAAAGCCATCCCATCCTTGGTGGTGGTGATATCGGCTGACAAAATATTGGCACCTGCCGCCGCAAGACTCCCAGAGATGCGCGCCATCAGCCCTGGATGATCTGGGGTGTAAACGAGCAAACGAGTGGCGTTGATCTTGGGGACTTGCTTGAAAAGAATGACCAAAGGTTGATCTTCGATAGATTTTAATGAGACAAAGTGATCTGCCTGCATTTCTGGGGCGAAGTGCATGAAATAATCTGGGTAAAACCGATCCAAATGACGTTGAACCAGTTCTGGATCGTGTTCCTTGGAGAGGGTTTTGAAGGTGGCTTCCTTTTGAACCTTGGAACGTTGGGCGATTTCGTCCGGGGTGAAAATGATCCCTTTGTGCAGGGTATCGAGGCTGTGTTCGTAGAGTTGGCGTAAGAGATTGCCTTTCCATTGGTTCCAGACCCCTGGACCTACGGCGCGAATGTCGGCCACCGTCAGCAACACTAAAAGATTGAGTTTGCGCACGGTTCCGATCTGCTTGGTAAAATAGGCCAGGGTTTCCGGGTCATTGATATCGCGGCGAAAGGCGGTACGGGAGAAGATCAGATGATTTTCCACCAGCCAGACGATCATTTCGATGTCGTTGCTTGGCAAATCCATGCGTTCACAGATTTTTTTGGCAATCTCCGCACCTCTGATCTGGTGATTGGATCCCAATCCCTTGGCAATGTCGTGAAACAGGACCGCAAGATACAACAGGGCGGGTTTGTTAAGTTTTTGCATCAGTTGGGTGGAAATAGGCAGTTCCTGGGCCAATTTGCCGGTGCTGATGGCACGTAACGCCTCCACTGCCAAAATGGTATGCTCGTCCACCGTGAAAACGTGGTACATGTCATGTTGAGTCTGGCCGATGATGCGGCCAAATTCTGGGATGTATCGTCCCAAAACCCCGGCATCGTTCATGCGGCGCAACACCCAGGCCACCGCCCGTTTGCCATTGAGCATATTGAGAAAAATGGCGGTGATGCGGGAGTTGCTGCGGAACTCTTGGTTGATGAGGCTGAGATTTTGGTTGAGCAGGCGCATGGTGTCTGGATGAATGGAGAGCAGATTGCGTTGGGCAATTTCAAACAAACTCATGATGCGAATCGGATTTTGCAGAAAGGCATCGGGCGAACTGACAGCCAGTTTGCCATTGATTACTTCAAAGATATCCTCTAGATGATGGCGATCTGTGACGAGAACCTCTTTGTGTTCATCCTGATATTTGCGCAGGAAAATCCAAGACAAGTTGCCCACTCGCCGTGCTACACGGTAGTAGGTGCGCATGAACCGTTCCACCGCCAACATGCCCGGTTTATCCTGATAGCCGAACTCCTGGGCAATGGCGACTTGATGTCCGAAGGTCAGACGATCATCGCGACGGCCTGTCCGATAGTGCAGGGCATTGCGTACCCGGCGCAGAAAAGAACGGCAACTCTTGAAATTGATAAACTCTTTCTGGGTGATGATTCCCATACCAATCAAATCTTCCGTTCTTTTCACATGATAGCGATACTTGGAAATCCAGGCAAAGGTGTGGAGATCCCGCAAACCTCCTGGGTTTTCCTTGATGTTGGGCTCCAGGTAGTACAAGGAGGCCCCGAAACGTTCATGCCGTTTGCTCTGTTCCAGTAGTTTGCCACGCAAAAAGCTCAAGGGGTCATTGAGCAGGGCGTGGTCGAAGAGCGTGGTTTGATAGTGGGTGAAAAGGGAGTGGTTCCCGGCCAGGAAACGAGATTCGAGCATTGATGTGAGAATCTGTAATTCTTGGCGCGCCTGTTGCAGACACTCGTCTACAGTACGCACGGCGTGACCCACATCCATACCAATATCCCACAGAATATAGAGCATCCGTTCTACGAGTGCCTGTTGATTGGTGTGGCCATCCGGTATAATGAACAACAGGTCGATGTCCGAGTAGGGAGCCAGATCCTTGCGACCATATCCCCCTGTGGCCGCGAGGCAGAACGATTCCGTGGCTTCGTGACCGGCTAGAATGAGGGCGTGAATGCGTTGCAGAATGGCATCGGTCAGGTGAGTATGTCCTAAGACGATAAACTCCCCTGAAGCCCCCTCGAGGTGGTAGCGATGCAACTGTTCGCGCCCTTTTGTCATGGCGTTGCGAAGGATGGGCAACAGTTGGGTGCGTTCGCTTTCTGACAACGGGTCGGAACCCGTGTGAAGCGTGCCAATTTGCTGATCCAATGCCGCAAGATCAATAATGTTCTCGGTGTCGAATTTCGGTGTCATGGGTTTGGTGTCTGGTCGCGGATGAAGGTTGGAAGTCGGGAGAAGCATTTTTTACACTGTTTTGAACCAGAAATTGGGATTAGAATCAAATCGGCTCAAAATCTTAGAATGGGATCGGTTGGGCGTTCCGGTCAATGGGTTTTTTTATTGCGTACAGACCGCGTTTTGGTGAAAATGAGAATTTTTATAGGTATGATCGATGTTTAAGAAGCTGAAAGGATTGTTCTCCACCGATATGGCCATTGATCTGGGAACGGCCAATACGCTGGTTTATGTCCGTGGACGGGGCGTTGTGCTGTCCGAACCGTCGGTAGTGGCGATTCATGAGAGTTCCAGGGGCGTGCGCAAGGTGTTGGCCGTGGGCAATGAGGCCAAACGAATGCTCGGACGCACCCCAGACAGCATTGTGGCCACTCGACCCATGCGCGACGGGGTGATCGCTGACTTTACCGTCACTGAGGCCATGCTGAAGCATTTCATTCGCAAGGTGCAGAAGCGACGTCTGTTCTATTCTCCCCGGATCATCGTTTGCGTCCCGGTTGGGGCAACGCCAGTGGAACGGCGTGCCATTCGCGAGTCGGCGGAGAGTGCTGGGGCTAGGGAGGTCTATCTCATCAACGAACCCATGGCCGCCGCCATTGGTGCGGGCTTGCCGGTGACAGAAGCCAGTGGTTCTATGGTCATTGATGTGGGCGGTGGTACCACCGAGGTGGCGATTATCTCCTTGGGAGGCATTGTTTATTCCCGCTCCATTCGCGTGGGCGGGGATAAAATGGATGAGGCCATCATCGCCCATGTCCGGCGCAAATATTCGTTGCTGATCGGGGAGGGAACCGCAGAAATTATTAAAATTCAGGTCGGATCCGCTTTTCCCCTGGAAAAGCGATTGGAAGTTGAGGTAAAAGGACGTGACTTGATTCACGGCGTGCCTAAACATCAAGTCATCTCGGATCCAGAAATTCTGGAGTCCCTAGCCGAACCCATCAACGCCATTGTCGAAGGGGTGCGGGTGGCTTTGGAACGTACCCCTCCTGAATTGGCAGGGGATATTGTGGATCGTGGCATTGTGTTGACCGGGGGCGGGGCTCTGCTTCGTGGATTGGATCTTCTGTTGGCTGAAGAGACCGGATTGCCGGTCATCATCGCCGACGATCCTCTTTCGTGCGTGGTTATGGGGTCTGGCAGGGCGTTGGAAGAGTTGGATAGCATGTCCGACATCCTGATGGACCGATAACCCTTAATTATTGGGTTTTCATATGACTGATCTCCTGGTACTCCTCCGAGAATACCGGAATGCGATCACGGTGCTGGTCACTTTGTTGGTTGCTTTTTTTCTGCTGTTGATGGCCGGGGGGCCGCGCTCACAAGACCATCACGGTTTTCGAGAAGCGGTTCTGCAAGTCACGGGACCGGCCCAAAGCCTGCTCTTAAGACCGATTGCCACCATCGAGCGATTCCAGGCTCGGATGACCCAACTGATGAATCTGGATCGGGAAAACCGTTTGTTCCGGGCAGAACTGGAACGGTTGCGTCCGCTCAGCACCCGTCTGGAAGAGCTGGAACAGGAGAATCAACGTCTCAAATCCTTTTTGCAAATCCAACCGGATCCGGCCTTCCGCGCTTTGGTCGTGCGGGTGGTGGGGGACTCCTCTTCGGCTTTTGCCCGTTCGTTCATTCTGAATGCCGGGCGTCGGGAAGGGGTCGTTGTCGATGGTCCGGTAACCGTTCCTGAGGGGTTGGTGGGACGGGTGGTGCGTGCTTCGGCTTCCTCTTCGCTGGTACTCTCTCTTTTGGACCTCAACTCCCGTGTCCCGGTTTTGATCCAACGTTCGCGGGTTCGCGCGGTCGCAGCCGGACAGAATGATACCTTGTTGAGCCTGGAATATCTCCCCAAGGATGCCGATGTCGTGGTTGGGGACAACGTGGTCACATCCGGCAATGGCGGGGTCTTTCCCAAGGGGCTGCTGGTGGGCCGGGTGGTCTCTTTGAAGGCTGGTGAGGATGGGTTGTTCAAGCAGGCGTTGGTGCAACCCATGGTCGATTTTGACCGGATCGAAGAGGCCCATTTGCTTCTGCCAGAGTTGGCCTCTCCTGAGACAGAGACAACGGTTCAAAAATGAGGCGTACCCGAACACCTTCTATACCATGATGCTCTCCTTGCTGATTCCTTGGCTGCCAGCTTTGACGATTTTTGTGGCTGCGGTGGTTCAGGAAATGGCTCTTCCCTTTCCCGCTTGGTCGGTGTTTCGACCGGATCTGGTTTTGATTTGTCTTTTCTATTGGCGGCTTTATCGGGCGGATCGTTGCGGTCCTGTCTTGGCTTTGCTGGCCGGACTCCTGGTGGATGTCATGTCGGGCTCTCCTGTGGGACTGCATGCGGTATCCAATATTGTTTTTATCTTGGTGACTGGCCATTTTGGTCGTTTGCTCCGTTCTGTGGATTTTGTTTACTTGTTGTTTGTGCTGTTGTTTTTTACCTGTCTGGCCGAAGGGATCCAATTGATGCTGGCCCTGTTGAAATGGGGGCCTTATGTGCGCTGGATGGTGCTGGCTGGACGACCTGTGGCCACCTTGTTGATTGCCCCTTTGGTGGTTTATTTATTGGTCCTGGTCCATCAGGCCTGGTTGGAGGAACCCAATGCTTAATGATGACCGCGAACAGTTCCGGGGAGATGCCCGTCGGCGTCTTTTGCTGGTGGGTGGTTGTCTTGGTGGGGCCTTTGCGGTTTTGTGTGGTCGTTTGTTTTTTTTGCAAGTGATGCGTGGCGGACAATACCGCACCCTAGCCGAGGACAATCGCATCAGTTTAAAACCCATTTCAGCACCACGCGGGCGGATCTTCGACCGGGAAAATCGTATCTTGGTGGATAATAGCCCCAACTTTGAGGTTGTGGTAACGCCAGAGTTGGCTGGAACCTTACGCTATCTCCTAAGACGGCTGGGACGCTTTATCGACTTGTCCGAAGATGAGGTTAAGTTACTGCTGCAACAGGCACGGCGGCAGCGGTCATTTTTGCCTCTGCGGGTGAAATCCCATTTGACCTGGGAAGAGGTAAGCGGCATCGAGGTGCGCATCCATGAGTTTCCTGGTGTGGATTTGCAAAGTCAAACCGTCCGTTCCTATCCGTTTGATTCTTTGGCCAGTCATGTCCTGGGCTATCTGGGGGAACCCAGCGATGCGGATCGGAAACGGTTTCCAAAGCTCTCCTTTCGCTCTGGTGATCTGGTGGGCAAAAGTGGTGTGGAACAGCACTTTGAAACGACATTGCGTGGCCGTGAAGGTGTCTTGGAGATGGAAGTCAATGCGGTTGGGCGTCATGTGCGGGAGTTGCACCGCACCCCGCCTCAGGCTGGTAACGATCTGCTGCTCTCTTTGGATGCTGACTTGCAAAAAGAGGGACAAGAGGCCCTTGGTGATAACACCGGAGCCATCGTGGTCATGGATCCAAATAATGGCGAAATTCTCGCCTTGGTCAGTAATCCAACCTATGATCCCAATCAGTTCATGCGGCGGATGACGCATGCCCAATGGCAGGAACTGGTAACAGATCCCAACCGCCCGTTGAGCAACAAGCCCATCCAGGGGCAATATCCGCCGGGTTCCACCTTCAAGATTGTGGTGGCCTTGGCTGGCTTGGCTGCTGGCAAACTCGATCCAAGAGAGTCGGTTTTTTGTGGTGGATCTTTGATTCAAGGGGATCAGCACTTTTATTGCTGGCGGCGACAGGGACATGGCAGCGTGGGATTGGTACAGGCCATCACCCAATCTTGCGATGTCTATTTTTATAAACTTGCCGAGCGGTTGGGAATCGATGCCATCGAGCGACAGGCCCGCAAAATGGGGTTAGGAGCTGTGACTGGTGTGGATTTGGGTGGAGAACGGCCTGGATTGATTCCATCCCGTTCCTGGAAACGTAAAATGTTCAAGAGTGGCTGGTTCCCAGGAGAGACCATGATCACTGGCATTGGTCAGGGCTATGTCCTGACCACCCCACTGCAAATGGCCAGTATGATCTCAACTGTGGCCAATGGTGGCACTGTGTATCGTCCGTCGTTGTTGCGTCTGCAACCCGGACAAAAACCAGATGTCATGTCCCAAAACACCTTCTCTTCGCATCATCTGGCCGTGCTGCGGCAGGCCTTGGAGGCGGTGGTGAATGACCCGCTGGGAACCGGGAACAAGGCGCGACTCGACGGGGAAATTCGAGTGGCTGGCAAAACCGGAACCTCCCAAGTGGCGCGACACAAGCGTGAGAAGAGTGGCAAGCTGATCAAAACAACCAATGAGAAGTTGCAAGATCATGCCATGTTCGTCTGTTATGCCCCGGTGGAACACCCAAAAATCGCCATTTCCGTGGTGGTGGAGCATGGTGGACATGGGGGGGCTACCGCAGCCCCGCTGGCTAAACGGGTGATGGAATCTTTTTTTTCTAAACGCGATGGACCTGTGGGATGAAAATATCATTGGGAAGTGGGTCATTATTGAGTCAGGGAGGAGCTTCCAGCTTGGGTTGGGTAGAGCGGTTGCGGCGTTTTCCCTGGAGTTTGCTCTTGTTGTTGACGTTTACCTCAACGGTTGGTTTTGGCATCCTTTATTCTGCTGTGGGAGGCGAGGATAATATCTGGTTGTTTTGGCGGCAGATTATGCAGTTTGGTATTGGGATCGGTATTATGGGCAGCGTGGCACTGGTAGCTGGTGAGAAGATTTATCGACGTTTTTCTTATCTATTTTATGCTTTTAGTTTGTTCTTGTTGGTGATGACCATGATCATGGGAAGTGTGGGTATGGGGGCGCGACGTTGGTTGGAATTGGGTTTTTTGCGTTTACAGACCTCTGAATTGATGAAAGTGGCCTTGATTTTGGCCTTGGCCCGCTATTTCCATGATCGGGAGGGGGCCAAGGGTTTGGGATGGTGGTCAATGAGTGTGGCTTTTTTGATGATTCTTTGTCCCATGGCGTTGATTATAAAACAGCCTGACTTGGGAACAGCCGTTCTCTTAGGGGCAGTTGGAATGACGATGATTGTGGTGGCGGGGCTCTCTTGGAAAGTACTGCTGGTTTTGATCCTGGTGCTTGGGGCCTCCATGCCTTTGGTATGGAATGGGATGCATACTTACCAAAAGCAGAGAATCATCACGCTCTTCTCTCCAGAACGCGACCCGTTGGGATCTGGGTATCACATCATTCAATCCAAGATCGCTGTGGGGTCTGGGGGCCTGACGGGCAAGGGGTTTATGGCGGGCAGTCAAAGCCAATTGAACTTTTTACCGGAACGTCATACTGATTTTATTTTTTCGGTGTTGGCTGAGGAGTGGGGGTTTTTGGGTGGGATTGGCTTGTTGCTGTTGTATCTATTGATCATCATGCGGTCGTTATTGATCTCTGAAATGGCCAATGATCGTTTTGGTCTGTTGACTGTGGTGGGGGCGACGATGTTGTTTGCCATCCAAGTGGTGGTCAATGTTGGTATGGTCTTAGGGTTGTTGCCGGTGGTGGGGGTTCCGTTGCCACTGATCAGTTATGGCGGAAGTTCTATGGTGACTACCATGATCGCCATGGGATTGTTGGCTCATGTCAGTATCCATTCCAAGCAGCATGGGCGGTCAGTGTAGACCGTATGGCGTGTTGATCAGGGCTTTGGTCACGGCGCACCACCCTTTGCCGATATTCACCGAATTATATCCGCCCCCTCCTAGGGCCAAAATGCGACCGTGTCCCATCTCTTCGGCGAGACGGACCAGACGGGTGGCTACTTGACCGTGGAGCGTGTGGGAGAGACGTAAATGGGTGAGAGGATCTCCGGCAATGGAATCGGCCCCGCATTGGAGAATGATGAATTCTGGTTTGCCCTCTTCTAAAAAACGGACCCCTTGGGGCCAGCGTTGCATAAAATGGACATCTCCGGCCCCTGGAGGCATGGGTATGTTAAGCTTGGTGCCTGAAGCTGTGCCAAGTCCAGTTTCGGAGGAGTCCCCCGTACCCGGATAAAGCGAGTTGCCATCTTGATGAAAATCGAGAATGCGGACATCTGGGTCGCTTTCAAATGCATAAAATACCCCGTCGCCATGGTGGGCATCAATATCCACATAAGCGACGCGCTGTAAACCGAACTCCTGCCGCAGTGTGTGAATGACCACGCCAATGTCATTGAAAACACAAAATCCACCGGCCCGTTCTGGGCGTGCATGGTGCAAGCCAGCAATGGGGACAAAGGCGCGAGAGCAACTCCCGGACATGATTCGGCGTGTCAAGTCCAACGCTGAACCGACCACATGGGCAGAGGCTTCATAAACCCCTAGAAAGGCCGGGGTGTCGCCGTAGTCCAGAAATCCTTTTCCAGTGATGGATTGATTTTGGACCTGTTGTACATATTCCGGGGTATGAAAGCGTTGCAACTCCTCGGTTGTGGCCATGACAGGAGCCATTACCTGGACTTGGGTCTCTACCCCTTGAATCTGGGCCTCATCCCAAAAGGCTCCCATGCGGTGGGGACCAAAGGGGTGTCCGCCAGGAAAGCCGTAGCGGGCGATCTCTTGGCCAATGGTGACGCAGACGGGTTTCTGGGGAAGGGTGTCACTCATGGCACAAAAACCTCAGGTTGCCTTTGTTATCACGGTTTTTTGGTAGAGTCCGCCGAAGAAGGTCTCCTTGCGGATGTTCTGGATATTGAATTCTGGGGGAATCCAGGCACTGATCTCATTGTCCCAGGTATCCATGGCAAACGGTTCCAGGGTTTTGAGAATGGGAATCATGATGTAGCGAAATGGGTTGGCCTTGGAGGGGCCATGATAATCGACAAAAATCGCCTTGCCGCCAGGACGGACCACCCGGATTGCCTCGGCCACGGTCTGTTCACGCACCCCGGCGGGTTGCTCGTGCAGCAGAAAGAAAACCAACACCTGATCAAAAAAACCATCGCTGAAGGTGAGATGGGTTGAATCTTGATGGTGGAGATAGACATTGGCTCGATTGCCGCCCAATTTGCGGTGGAGGTTGTTCAATTGAACTGGAGCCACATCCACAATATGCAGCTTGGCTCCTGGTGCAATGCGGTTGACCAGTTTGGGGGTTAGGTCGCCATAGACGCAAGCCACTTGTAAGGTGTTTCCCGTGATGGGTGTACCCATTTCAGAGAGGGCTGCATCCCGCAGTCGAGCGAAATTGCCCCATAGAATGCAGTTGACTAGCCACTGCCGCTCAAAAAAGCGTACTCCGTTGGGATGCAGATAGGCCCACCAGTAGGTTTTTTGCAGATAGACGGGCACGGCCAAGTCACTTGAAATCCGCACTGCTGAGACCAGAGGTGTGGGGAGAACTCTTGGAGTGACTGGGGCGCATGATGCTGCCATGGCCGATAATTTTTTCATGAGTATTCCGTTTTGATGGTTGATGGCTTCGGTACATCAGTAAAGGGATGAGTTATACAAAGGGGCGTGGATTTTGTCAATGATAACTGCTCCCAACCAAGATGGGATCAGGGAGGAGGGTTCTCTTTTTTAGGTTGCAAACGGTACAGGGCATAGCGGTAACTCTTCTCGTGATATTCTGCGATTTGTTCATGATTATATTGATCAAGTATTTGTTCGCAGAATTTATTTTGGATTGGATCCGCCACGTTGCACCAAAAGTTATAGTGAAAAAAAATTCCTCCACGGTAGCGGGCGAACAACACCCTGTTGACATAGGCTGGATCGGATTGAGGCAGGGAGGCTTGTGCGGCTGAAATACCCCATAATTGAAACAGGTTGGGATTGTGGGTTAAAACTAGGGATTCTGGTGGCAGGAGAGTCCCCATTTGTTTGGCGAAACGGTGATCCGCGCGAGCTGCCCAGGCTTCATCGGTGAGTGCGCGTACTGTGGGAAGAAACGGCAAAAGCGACACCACCAAGAGCGCGGCCATGAGGCTGACGAGGGTGGCCAGTTTTATGGTGGATTTTTGGTTTAAGAGTTGGATGATTTTTTCCGCGCCCAATCCAGCCAGGAGTGCCAGTGGAAGCGCGGAAAGCAGTGCGTAGCGCATATCGGCCCCATAATGGTAACTCCCAGCGTAAAAGAAGAGAAAGACCCCCCAAAAGAGTAGAAACCAGAGAGCCAGCAAAGCCCGTTCCCGATGATGGGAGGCGGGCCATATCACCCCACAGACGGCCAGAAGGGAAAAGAGAAGAGGAAACTCCTTGTTATCCAGATAATGCATGCCATTGACGGCAAGATTGGCTTGAAAATACTCCATGCTGAAGGGGGTGCCGGTACTTCCCCAGGGGTGGTTGTGGAACAGTTCAAAATGGAGCCAGAGCGGCAAGGTTAGCAAAAAAAACAGCAGAAGATTGGCCAACAAGGCGCGCGGATTGGCTAGTAGGCTTTTGCCAAGAATGGGTATCAGCAGTAGGGGAAGCAGCAGCGATTCTGGACGAAACTGAATGGAAAAGGCGGTCAATGTTGTCAGCAGGGTGAGTGCGGCGGGAGTTTTCATCTGGCGGTAATAAAAGGCGGCCAGAATTGTGACAGCCGCAAAAAAGGCTGAGCTGGGTTCAGCGGCGGTAGTGTTGTACCAGTGGAGATTTTGTGGAATCAGGATCACAATTAGGGCAGCGAACACCCCAGCGAGCCAACTTCCTCCAGCGGGAATGGCCAAAAATAAGACCGCCAGGGCCGCGCCGCCGAGCAACAGATTGTTTAAAATAAAAATGGCTGTTTCAGAGGTGCCGAACAGACGAAACACCACGCTTGCCAGAAAGGGAAAGCCATTGGGTTGTTTGTTGTACTCCCCTTGGTCGCAACGAAAGCGGCCATAGTCATCCCCCCCAGAATGGCAGGTTTGCGCCCGATTTAGATGGGCTAGGTTTTGGCCAATGCTTAAATAAATGGTTTCGTCATAATAGATGCGGTGGGTTTGAGGGGCCAGAAATCCTGTAGCTAATGCCCCACCGAGCAGGATAACCGGCACCACCTTTATCATGCGTCCTGGCAGAATCAATTGCACTTGCTGGCGTATCGTGTCCAGATTGAGAATGGCAGCCAATAAGATCAATACCGCCGTCGCGCCAAGAAAAGTCCCGCTCCAAGCAATCAGCCACTCCCGCATTTCTGGTGGTGGGATGCTGGTCATTGGCATTGGGCTTGTTGAATGACGTTGAGATAGGACTCTTCCAAAGATAGGCCACCGAAACGTTTTCTGCACTCCGTTGGGCTTCCGACGAATCGCAGGGATCCATGGTGCAAAATGGCCATGGCGTCGCATAGATTTTCCACATCGGTGAGAATGTGGGTGTTGATAAACAGGGTCAACCCCTGCTCTTTGCGTTGCAACAGTTGACGTTTCAGCAAAGCCCTGGCCAAAGGATCCAGGCCAGAGGTGGGTTCATCCAGCAGCAATAACTCTTTGCCGCTTAACAGGCAACTTGCTAGCCCCAGTTTCTGGGTCATTCCTTTGGAGAGGGTGCGGATGGGTTTTTTTAGTGCATCTGGCTCCATATCCAAGGCGCGTAACGCCTCATTCAGGGTTGGTTTGTCCCGTGTCGCGCCGTGCAGACGGAGCATAAAGGTTAGAAATTCCTGTCCGTTGAGGTGACTAGGGGGGAGAAACCGTTCTGGCAGATAGGCCAATTCGCGCCGGGCCGCATTTTGAGTGGCTGGAGTGTCGAACAGTCGAATCTCACCCTCGTCTGGGCGGCAAAGATCCAGAATGCATTTGATTAGGGTGGTCTTGCCAGCCCCATTGCCTCCGACCAGACCAAAAAACGTCCCTTTTGGGACCGAAAGCGTGATTTGGTCCAAGACAGTTTGACGGCCAAAGCGTTTGCTGGCAGCCGTTATCTCAAGGGCATTCAAGGGCATGGCTTTTATTGGGAGAGAGAGGCTATCCGCATTCATTCCTCCCGAAGGCGGGAGGAACGAATGCGAGATTTGAGGTTAGAAGCCAGTGCAAATGATGATCTGGGCGTTTGTTATGTCGTAAGTGGTTGCTGTGCCAACTGCCGTTCCGTCATCTGCGGCAGCACTACCCCGGACATCACCGGTGAGTCCAGCCCCATCATCAAACTGGGTGTCGTAAACCATGGCGTATTCCGATGGGATGCCACGCATGCAGACCATTTTTTTGGTTAATCCCAGATGTCTGTTAGCCGTGACACGACCATCCGCCACGCCCGTTATGCCACCGATGGGATTGGTTGGAGGTGCGATAGTCGCTCCAGCGGTTGCCGTGCAGACCCCTTTGATCAGACCTTCACAATACAGATGGTTCCAGGCATGAGTTGTTTCCACTGTGGCTGCAGCATCGACCACTTTGGCACCTGCGGGGTCGTTAAAAAAGCCCTCGATCAGGCCATTGCCTCTCGTGGCTGCGACTTGGGTGGCTGGGGCGGCAATGGCCCAGCGGGTTGCTGAATTGGCATCATCGCCGGGTAGCACCCAATAGGAGTCCATGTAGGCGTTCAAAGCTCCCTGCACAGCGGCGGTATCTGTGGCGATCCGTTTGATTTTGGAGTTTTTCACCATGGCTTGTCCTTTGAGAACCCCGCCAATCAGGAGTCCAATGATTACCAGAACAATGGCGATTTCAATTAAACTAAATCCACTTTGTTGTTTATCGTTTTGCTTTTTCATGGGTATGCCTTTCGTATAAGGTGTTGATGTGTTGTTAGAAACCCGTGCAAATGAAGACACGGGCGTTTAATAGGTTATAAGCGGTGAGAGTGCCGGTGGATGTTCCTTGATTCGCGGGCCCATTGGTACTGCCACTCGCCCGGATATCGCCAGTGTCACCGGCTCCATCGTCAAACTGGGCATCGTAAATCATGGCGTAGTCCGTTGGAATGCCCCACATACAGACCATTTTTTTGTTTATTGATAGATGAGTGGTTAATCCAAGACCAGCATTGATGACAATACGACCATCAGCAATGCCTGTGATACCACCAAGGGGGTTGGTTGGAAAGGTGATCACCGTTCCAGGGGTTGCCGTGCAGACCCCTTTGATCAGCCCTTCACAATAGAGATGATTCCAGGCATGGGCACTCTCTACTGTGGCCGGGTTGTCAACCACTTTGTCCCCGGTGTTGTTAAAGTAGCCATTAATGAGGTCATCGCCTCGCGTGGCAACAACGCCAGTGGGTGGAGCTTGAATTTCCCAATGAGTTGCAGAATTGGGATCATCGCCAGGCAATGCTCCATAGGCGTCCGAGTAGGCGTTTATCGCTTCTTGTACGGTGGTTGTGTCTGTGGCGATTCGTTTGATCTTGGCGTTCTTTAACATCGATTGTCCCTTGAGAACCCCGCCAACCATGAGTCCAATAATAACCAAAACAGTGGCAATTTCAATTAAACTGAATCCGTCCTGCCTTTTAAGGTTTTTCTTAATCACTGGAATGTCTCTATTGGATAATTCCTATTATTGAGAATTTTTTTCGTAGTGTTCCAATTGTTCAATCCAGGTTGCCAAGGCTCGTTTTTGCCTTTCTGTGGCGGGTTCGTGGACCATGATCCCACCGATTACCGCCTTGGCACCTTCCAGTTCATTTTGTTCAGACAATATTCTTGCATGCAATCCTCGCACCCAAAAGGGTAATTGATTATCGAAGATGGTTTTTCCTAAATCATCCATATACAAACGCGCCCGTTGGGGGTCTTGCAGACGGTGGCGAGCCTGGAGTGTGGCAAAAGCCAGCCATTGCCAGCGGTTTTTTGGGGCGTCTAGAAAGGCCTGATGCACAAAGTCTAGTATCAAGCGTTGTTGGTCTGGGTCTGGGACAAAGGCATAGACCCGAATCGCAGCAAACAAGGGATAGTCGGAACGTGGATCTAGAGAGAGAATGCGTTCTAGCCAACGAGTCAGATGGTGAAAATTCATCTTATGGAACGGAACAACGACTCCAGCTTGATCATCGAATGTTTGCAACCAGACCATCCAAAAAATGGCCATGGAGATTGGATCTCCCAATGAGGAGAGGCGCAGCACCTCCGAGGAGGGCGGGGAGGGGAAATCGGTGAATTGGGCTGTGGGTAAGGGGGTCATGATTTTCCAGGTAGCCTGGAATCCCATGGCGATCAGCACCAGGGCGATCAGCCATCGGGGCGAAGGGCGGCGGGAAGAGGATGTGGCGCGAAACATGGTGTTAGAACTCCTTCCGGTAGAGATCAAACAATCCCATGGCAGTCAGGAGCATTAGATAAATGGTGGTTTCTCCCAGGATGGGCCAAAGCGAGTCGAGTGAACCGGTATGATAGACCAGCCATTCGGTTGTCGTAAAATGGTTCAGGTCGGGCAGGGCCGAGGCAATCACTGTCAGCACGAATTTGGCCCCAGTTGTACTCCAATGGGGGACCATCTCTTTGGTTTGTTGAGCAATCAGCAACACGGTACTCATGGAGCGGGAGAGTAGGTAGAATCCAGCGGTCATGGTGAGGGCTAGAGGAGCCTGTTGAATGGCCAAGGTCAATAGAAGTGAGAGGCTGGCCATGAGCAGCAGTTCACAGGCCAAAACGAGACTCCATAGAAGCACCTGATTCCAAGGGGCCAATGGGAGTAGAGCGATACCGCATACCCCGGCCAATAATAGAGCGGTTAGGGCAAAGCCAAGGCCTTTGCCTACAAATGAGACCCCGCGAGGAAAGGGCAATGCCAGGATGGAATCCAGACCGCGATTGTGCAGATCCCTGGCCACGGCAAAAGTGACCAGAATGGTGATTTGAAAGATGCTTCCCAATCGAAAGAAAAAAGCGAGAATGGCCGCACGGGAGCTTTCGTTGCCGGTTAGAAGCAACTCATCAAGAAACAGGGAAAAGACCCACCCTAGCCCGACCATCAACATCGTGGCCCGGATCAAACGTTCCCGCAACGCTTCACGGAGGGTGAAGACCGCGATGGTGGCAATGGCGGAAGTGGAGGAGGGGAGGTTTGTCATGGCAGAAGAAGGCCACCTTTTCTGGCATAGTGTTTGACCACGTTCGATGGGATCCACATAAGAAGATCGTCGCCGCCAATTTGGTATATTCTATCGTTTAGAGAAAGGTTTTGCAACTCCGCTGTTTGGTTTGCTAGAGGTTGTGGTGTGGGGGTGCCGTTTAAAGATAGTGCACCTTGGCCATTTTTGCCATGGGAAACCACAATCACTGGAATCGTGGTCGCTATGTCGGTTGTTCCAGGGGCGTTTCTTACGGTGATGTCACCGGGTGTTGCCGTGGCAATCGAGACCGTGAAGTTCTGGGTGACTCGATATGTGTACAGATGGCCCCAGGCATCCAGAGGTTTGATCCCTAAAGTTTTCCATGGCAGTTGTCCTTCATAAGATGTGCAATTCGCCACGCCGGTATTGACCACGCCGAGTGTCGTGACTGAGGGGCAGGGCAAGCGGCCATTGATGGCGACAAATCCAAGCAGAGCATCCTTAATGACTCGCATATCAGCCTGGGCGGATTCAAAGGTGCTTTGTTGAGATTGCATACGTATCGCATTGATTCCACCAACGAGGACGATGCCAAACAACACCAGCATGATCGCCATTTCGATCAGGGTGAACCCTGAGTTATGGCGATATGAGTGGATTGCCGTAATATTTGGGTTGTTATTGTCCACAGCTTCCTATGCACATGTTGGGAAAATTAATCGAATCGACACTGAGGTCGTCTATCTTGATTCTCAGATAGCTTATACTTGACAGGTTTTTATTTCCAAAGTTGACCTTCATTGTTCCAGCACTTGCCGAGGATTTTGTGATGGTCACGGTATAGCTACCGCAATTGGTTGTTCCCGCAGCGGCAAAATCAAATTGGCATTTGATGTAACCGAATTGTCCTGATGTTTCAATCGTGATTTTGTTTTTGTTGGTACCACTCAGGTTCCCAGATGCCGTGAAGTTGGTGAAAAAATAAGTCGGATTGGCGGCTGGTAAGATGATGCACGCACCATTAGATTGAGCTTCGTCGCCTTTTACAAATACTGAAGCCCCGGTAGATTGATCCATGATGGTGGGTCTTTCGTCGAAACAGTTATAGTTGTTGCCGATGAAAAGATAAGCAGAATTAGGAGGAATCGTGACTGGAGTCGAGGTTGTCGTCGCAATCGTGGTTGGCGTCGAGGTCGTCGTCGCAATCGTGGTTGGAGTCGAGGTTGTCGTCGAAGTGGTGGTCGGAATTGAGGTGGTTGTCGTAGTTGTCGTAGTTGTTGTCGTACTCGTAGTCGGAATCGTACTCGTGGTCGGAATTGACGAGGTACTTGTTGTTGGGCATGTCTTGGATTGACCGGCCTCCAATAGTTTCTTTTGCAACAGGACACCAGAGAGGTAGATGAGTTGGTCGTCTCCAGCTCCTTGCACATAGAAGCGATCATTGTCAGCATTTTGTTGTTCATTGGTATTTGTGACGGTTGTGCGCGTGATGTACGCAGTGGGTCCAGCGGGAGTTGTACCAATGCGTCCATCGCCGTTTTTGCCGTGAGAGACCACGATGGCCGCCAAATTGTCGGCCAGAACCGCACCACCGATAGTATCTTTTCTGACGGTCAGATTGTGCGTGGTGGTGTCTGCACAATAAGCAGTATCATTTATGTGGTACTTTGGATGAATATGGTAGCTAAAATGATTTCCAAAGTTATCAGATTCTTGCAAGCCGAGATCTTTCCAGGGAAGAACCCCGATGGCTAAGCCGTTTGGCAAACGACACTTTCCGCTTGCGTCTTCATCCCCCACGCCGTCAAATTTGGTTTGTGCCACATTGTTTGTGTCCACCCCGACATCAGGACAGGGGAGCTTGCCGTAGATGGTGGCGTACCGGATCAAGGCTTCACGAATTTGTTCCAGTGACATGGTCGCTTTTTGTTTTTGTTGTTTATCGCGCATGCCACTGACTGTGCTGACGCCACCACCGATAATGGCACTAGCGACAACCATGACCATAGCAATTTCGACCAATGAGAAGCCTGAGTACCTTTTGGCACCAGAATTTTTTTGGCTCACCGGTTCGGAGCATCGATTTTTTGTCGTGCATTGGGGGTCGAAGTTGGTCATGTTATCCTTGATGTTAGCTTGAATGGTTAAAATATATTCATTTTTTTTAAACTTGTCATCTAATTTATTGTGCATGAGCGTTTGTTTCTTATGGGAGCGAGCATTGGTTAGACTCCAATAGCTTGACTTGCACGATCACGGACGAGAGGTACATGAGTTGGTCGTCCCCAGCCCCTTGTATAAAGAGCAGATCGTTATTGGTGTTCTCCGTTTCATTAGGATCGCTGACGCTGGTGCGGGTGAAGAATGGTGCTAGGAGTGTTGGCGTCATGTCGATACGTCCAGCACCGTTTGCGCCATGAGAGATCACGATTGCCGCTACGTTATCCGCTAACAGTAACCCTGTATTTGAGTTTTGTCTGACTTGCAGGTTACCGATGGTGGTTCTACAAGAAATGAGAGGTGGGGCATTGTATTGGGCGGCAATGTGATAGCTGAAATAGTTACCCCAAGAATCAAATGGTTCCAAGTCCAGATCTTGCCACGGCAGTACCCCGTAATTTTGTTGGCATGCTGTGCCAATCACATCACCTAGGCCGTCAAAGAGAGTGGGCGTAACAAGGTTAGCAACATCGGGACATGGCAGGCGACCATTGGTTGATGCGTATCCGATTAAGGCATCGCGAATTTTTTCTAGGGCAATATTCGTTTTTTGGCGTTGCTGTTTTTCGCGCGCTCCTGAAAGGGTGACAAGACCGCCACCAATAATGGAACTGAGAATCACCATGACCACAGCCATTTCGACCAAAGAGAATCCTGAGTGCATCTTGGTGCAGGGACGCTTTTTGACTTTCGGCTTACAGATGGGATTGTTCACGATGCATATGAACCTCTAAAGTTAAACATGGCAGGCTGATCTTAAAACAATATCGCCCAATAGCCTCCAGGGTCAAGGACGGCTGCCTTGGTCCTCAAAAATGGCCTGTAACGAGTCTGAGTCTAAAAATCTATCGATCCATGTGTCCAAATTTGTCAAATTGGCTGAGAACACTTGCTTATGGATGGCCTCTGGGACCATACCGAAACGACGTTGAATCAGGTGTAAAAGCATCTCGGCTTTGCCTTCTTGCCGTCCGATCAGTATGCCTTTTTTTTGTCCGATCCGTTCCACACTTGAAATATAGGGCATTTTTTGACTCTCCTCAAATTGGTTCAGTTCATGCCAAAACCGTTGGTCGATTGCCTCTGGCAGGGCCAGAACCCAATCAATAAAATGAAAAAGATTGACGATTTGCTGTTGAGAAAATCCACGCTTATAAAGACTAC
>JADFYY010000229.1 GCA_015232825.1 Magnetococcales bacterium | reverse complement strand
AGAGCAGGATGTTCGTTTGGCCGCTATTGAAGCCGGTCTCAAGCGTGACATCAAGGAGCTGGATGTCAAACTGGTCACCATGGAAGTCAATTTCCGTAAAGACATGGCGGCCATAGATGCCAACCTTCGCAAAGATATGGCTGCCATAGATGCTAATCTTCGCAAAGATATGGCTACCATAAGCAAAGATATTGATACCATAAATAAAGACATTGCAGCCATAGATTCCAACCTTCGTAAAGATATGGCGACTATGGAAGCCAACCTCCGCAAAGATATGGCGACCCTGGAAGCCAACCTTAAGCGGGATATCAAGGAACTCGATGTCAAAATAGAATCGGTGAGGTCGGAACTTAAATATGACATCAAAGAACTTGACGGCAAGATTGAATTAGCCAAAGCAGAGTTGCGTAAAGATATTGAAGTCGCTAAGGTCGATATCATCAAGTGGGTAGTCGCCACAGGCATTTTTATTCTTAGTGGGGTCATCACAATCAACCGATTGTTGCCGCCTTTGACACTCTATTCCCAGCCACCGGCCCAGGAGATGCGTTTGTCTGCTCCTCTATCGACACCAGCCCCGGCCACCAAGTGATTACCAATTTTGGTAAACGTGCCAACCCTGTTTTAATTGCGATTACCCTGGGAAACGATGGGTGCGACCTCTTCTAGAACCAACCTGGATTATTTTCATCACCAATCCGTTATGCTGGACCTGCTGGCCCGTTGGGTGAAGTGTGGTTGGTTGCGAGCCATCGACGAGGTCTTTGCCGGTTTTCTGGCGCGTGAGGTTCCTACTGCCTCTCCATGGGTGATTCTGGCCGCCGCGTTGGCCAGTCACCAGTTGGGACGTGGTCAGGTTTGTCTGAATCTAGCCGATACCTTGCGCGATCCAGCGTTCGCACTCTCTTTGCCGCCAGAGGGGAATGAATTCTATCATCATGACACAGAGCCACCCCCTTTGCCCTCGGTTGTTCTGAAAAATCTCCGCGTTGAAGATTGGCAGAACGCCTTGGCAGAGGAGTCTTTGCTGGTCAATAACGGGGCTGGCAATACCCCGTTGGTGATGAGCGGTTGCCGCGTCTATCTGCGCCGTTTCTGGCAGTGCGAGCAAGAGGTGTGCTACGGCATCCAAAAACGTCTGGAGGCCACATCGGTCATTCAAAACAGCTTGTCGATTCAGACCCTTGGCGAGCTGCTTGACACTCTTTTTCCAGCACACTCCCAAGTCACGCCAGACTGGCAGAAATTGGCCCTAGCACTGGCGGCTCGTACTGCCTTCACCTTGATTACTGGCGGTCCAGGCACCGGCAAGACCACGACCGTGGTTCGACTGTTGGCCCTGCTGCAAATGGTTGCTCTGGCTAAAACCCCTTCCAAGCCGTTGCGTATTCGTCTGGCCGCCCCGACTGGCAAGGCGGCGGCGCGATTGAATGAATCGATTGTTGCAGCCATTGCCCGTCTCATGAAGGAGTTGCCTAATGGGGAGGCTGTGCAGGCGTCGATTCCGGTTCATGTTGTTACCGTGCATCGTTTGTTGGGCACTCTCCCTGGCAGCCGCCATTTTCGTCATCATGCCGACAACCCCTTGGCACTCGATGTGTTGGTCATCGATGAGGCCTCTATGGTCGATCTTGAAATGATGGCCGCCGTGCTTGCCGCTCTGCCCAATTCGGCCCGTTTGGTTCTTTTGGGCGACAAAGACCAACTGGCCTCTGTTGAGGCCGGGGGGGTGTTGGGCGAGTTGTGTCAACGGGCCGCAGAAGGACACTATACCCCGGCAACCTGTGATTGGTTGCAAGCTGTCACAGGCACGTCCATTGACCCGGTATTTATCGACCACTCTGGCACCGCACTGGATCAGGCAGTGGTGATGCTGCGTCACAGCCACCGCTTTTCGGCCACAAGCGGCATTGGTCAATTAGCGGCGGCGGTCAATGGCGGGGATATCAAGAGCGTCAATGCAATTTGGCAAAAAGGTCATGCCGAGTTGACACGACTCTCCATTGTTGACAGCGAGGAGGCGTTGTTTAACTCTCTGGTCACCGATGGCGGCTATCGTCATTATCTTGAGATTTTGAAACAAAAAAAACCAGCGAATACCGCCAGTCAGAGCGATTTTGACAACTGGGCGCGAGCCGTATTGCAGGCCCATGGTCAGTTTCAACTGTTGTGCGCGTTGCGTGGTGGCCCTTGGGGGGTGGAAGGACTCAATCTGTCCATTGCCCGTCATCTCTATGCGGCGGGTCTGATTCCGGCTTGTGAAAACTGGTATCTTGGCCGTCCTGTTTTGGTGACACACAACGATTATGAATTGGGATTGATGAATGGTGACATCGGTATCACCTTGGAGAGAGGAGGAGGACTACGGGTCGCCTTTCCCAGTGGGGATGGACAAAATGGTATCCAGTGGTTTCTGCCGAGTCGCTTGCAAAACGTCGAGACGGTCTATGCCTTGACGATTCACAAAGCCCAAGGTTCTGAATTCACCCATGCGGCCATGGTGCTGCCCGACACCATTAACCCGATCCTCACCCGTGAGTTGATCTATACGGGAATCACTCGTGCCAGAGCAAGATTTACCCTAGTCAATGCCGGGGGAGTCAAGGTGCTGGAGCAGGCCATATCACGGCGCGTGTTGCGTCCAAGTGGGCTGATGGACGGCTTGCAATCTGGGGGATGATTCATGAAAATCTGCCACACTTCGGATTGGCATATCGGTCTTGCCTTGTATGGTCAAAAACGTTACGAAGAGTTCGAGGCGTTTTTGGAATGGATGGCAGAAACTCTTCAACGGGAACGGGTGGATGTTTTGCTGATTGCCGGGGATGTGTTTGATACCACCACCCCAAGCAATCGCGCCCAGGAGCTTTATTATCGATTTTTGGCTCGTTTTGCCTGTCGTCATATTGTGGTGATCGCAGGCAATCATGACTCACCCTCCTTTTTGAATGCCCCTCAGACGTTGCTTTCGGCCTTGAATGTCCATGTGGTGGGCGCGATGACGGAGAATCTAGATGATGAAGTGCTGCTGCTCAACAATCGGGATGGTGTGCCAGAGTTGATCGTGTGCGCGGTTCCTTTTTTGAGGGATCGGGATGTTCGCACCTCGGAGGCCGCTGAAACCATGGATGATAAAGACCGAAAGCTGCTCGAAGGGATTCGAGATCATTATCTGGCTGTGGTGGAGTTGGCCAGACAAAAACGTCAGGATCTCGGTGGAAAAATTCCAATGGTTGCCATGGGCCACTTGTTTGCCTCCTCTG
>JADFYY010000228.1 GCA_015232825.1 Magnetococcales bacterium | reverse complement strand
GAGATCTCTCGCCAGACCAATCTATTGGCCTTAAACGCCGCCATTGAGGCCGCCCGTGCTGGGGAGCATGGCAAAGGGTTTGCCGTGGTGGCCGCCGAAGTACGCAAACTGGCCGAAAGAAGCCAAACCGCTGCCAGCGAAATCAGCTCCCTTTCTGCATCCAGTGTCTCCGTGGCTGAGAGGGCCGGGAGCATGTTGACCAAACTGGTTCCAGACATCCAAAAAACTGCAGAACTGGTCCAGGAGATCTCCGCCTCCAGTCGAGAACAAAACCAAGGGGTGGGACAAATCAATCAAGCCATTCAGTCCATGGATCAGGCCATTCAACGCAATGCTGGAACTTCTGAAGAGATGGCGGCCACATCCGAAGAACTCTCAGCCCAGGCCGACACCCTGCAAAGTGCCATCGGCTTTTTCAATACCGGCGACGAAAAACGGACCTTTTCTCACAAACCCGCCAAACCAAAACGCCCAGCACCTGTCCAGGCCACCCGACACATCCAAAAACTGGCACCCAAGGCACTACCCGCCCCGACCAATAAATCTGGCGGAATTGACCTGAACATGGGCAAACATACTTCGGATGATGAATTCGAATCCTTCTAAACCAATCATTTAAAGGAATCCATCTCATGAGCGTCCCTGGAATTACCGAAGTGACCCAATTTCTCACCTTTCATCTCTCCGAGGAGGTGTTTGCCATTGACATCTCCCGAATCAAAGAAGTGCTGGAGTTCTCTGCCGTGACCAAAATCCCCAGAACCCCGGATTTTATGTGCGGGGTGATCAACTTACGGGGTAGTGTGGTTCCAGTGGTAGACTTGCGGTTGAAGTTTGGCATGTCCATCAGCCAAAAAACAGTCAACACCTGCATCATCATCATCGATGTCATTCAAGAAGACGGCAGTGCCGTGATCGGGGCCATGGTTGACTCAGTCAAAGAGGTCATGGAGTTGGCTCCCAATCAGGTCGAACCCGCTCCAAAAATCGGCACTGGTCTGCGCACCGACTTCATTCGTGGCATGGGCAAACAGGGTAACCATTTTGTCATCCTGCTGGACACGGACAAGGTCTTTTCTTCAACAGAACTCTCCATGTTGCAAGAAGCCAGTAGCAAAACAAACGCAAAAGCGGCATAATGTAAAAAAAACTCCGGGGGAGTAATCCCCCGGCCCACCCATTCCACCTGACTTAAGTGAAACCATCCCATGCCGCTTACCGTATCCAAAGATGCAGATGTTGTGACCATCACCTTAAACGACCAATTCATTTTCAGCGACCATACCCCTTTTCTGCACGCCTACACGAACAATCCGCCAACGACCCGCTATATCATTGACTTTAAACGAGTCAACTATATGGACAGCTCTGCACTAGGCATGCTCTTGCTGCTACGTGAGGCTTGCGGCGAGGAGCAAAGCCGCGTCAAACTGCTCAATTGCAACCCCCAGGTCCAAAAAATTCTTGAAATCGCCAACTTTACGCGATTATTCACGATGGAGTGACCCAAAACAACCATACCAATGCAGGGAGAAGAATCACTCCCCAATCCCGCCAATCCCTGCTTTGTGCTGGCCGTTCCACAGAAGGAAGGGCGGCCAAAAACCCTCTGGTGCGCAAACCTTCCTCCCGACGCCGCACACTCCAGACCATACGCAACAACAAAGCCCCCCCGGCAAACGCCAACCGCTCCAGCCGAATCTTGCCAGCCTCTCCCTTGTCTAGCCGCAAGGTCATCCCTTCTCGCACCCGAATCGCTTCTGCCATGAGTATGGGAAGGGAAGCCAAACAAAATGCCAGGATAGACAACCCGCGCTGCACTGGCACCCCGAATCGCTCCAGCCACCCCAAAAATTGTGAAAACACCCCTACCAGTTCCATAGGAGTGGTCGTCTTCATCAAGCTCCAGGCCAATAACGCCAGCAGCACCAAACGTAAGGATTGAACCCCACCGGCCACGACCCCTTCCCTAGTCAAGGCGGGCCACTCCGACCATAAAGGTTCACCCGGCGTAAACCATCCATGTGTCAAAAGCATGGCCAAAAAGAGCCAACGCAAACGAAAAAGGCCGCGTCCCACCCATGCCAAAGGGAGGGACGCGGCCATCAGGGCCATCACAACCAACACCACACCAGCCAACCAGACCCAAGAAAAAACCGGAGCCAGAAGCAAAACCGGCAACAACAAGCCGAACGCCACCAGTTTAAAAAGCGGATCCCGTCGTTTCACCTAGCATTCCGATCTTTCGCAACAACAGGTTCATCGGAATCAAAAGGTTCAAACTCCATGGAAAGGCGCGCCTCCTCCTCGGAATCACCCTTCAAAGCCACCTTCCCTGGAACAAAGAGATTGCTTTGGTCCACTGGTATCTGTGGCCGGAATTCCTTGACCTCAGACACACCCGGCACTGACTTGGCTCTCTTGTGACGCCACGCCATCCATGCCAGCAGAAACACCCCACCAACCGAGGCTAACCAGACCATCCAATCCAATTTCCATACGGCAGGGCTCGCCTGTACTGGAAAAGTCGGCACCACTCCCGTGGTAGGAAAGGCATCCAGCACCACCGAATCATTGCGCATAAACGAAACATCCCGCAGGGAGACGCGAAGCAACAAGGTAAAAAAAGAGTCTGGCTCAGGATTTACTCCCGTGATAAGAATCCGTCCACTCCTTCCTTTGCCACTCCCGATCACTGGGGCGTCCTCCACCACCACTTTAGCACTCAAACGGGTACGTGCGTCCGCCGTCTCCTGGCTCCCGACATAATCGGAACCCACCCCAGCCAACACCTGCACCTGAGGAGTCTCTTCCCCTGGGTCCAAGCTGCAGGCAATTTCTGCTGAAAAGGGCTCGTGCAACGTGCTATGCACTTGCAACGCCCCGTTCATGGAAAACGCGCCAGCATCGCCAGCAAGAAAAGCGACACTCAAGCCAAACAGCACACAGACCACACAGTTAATCTTGGCGGTCATGCGCGGCGAGATCCACAGAAAATTCCAAAACAGCCGCATCATCATCCAAACGGGCCATGGCAGGCTTTGCAGGCGGCGGACTTGCGACACTCTCCGGTTCGTCCTCCTCAAGATCCAAATCAAAATCAATCACGTCCAACTCTTCAGGCGGTCTAGACTCGACTAAAGGAGCCTTGGCAATGGCTTCTTCTGACCCACCATGCAGAGAGAACGCGATTACTTCTAGACTTTCCGGCTCGTCATCCAACTCCCCACCAATCTCCAAGCCGTTCAAAGATGGCAATTCATCATCCGCGTCATC
>JADFYY010000227.1 GCA_015232825.1 Magnetococcales bacterium | reverse complement strand
GCCTCCAAACCGACGGGCCGTGCTGGAATCTCCTTGGGTGAACTGGGTAAAAATACGGACCATGGCATCGGTATTTATACCGATTCCGGTATCTTCTATCGTCAGATGCAAAAGATCAGAGGATTGAGTATCGATCCCTGCATTCAGGGATATCTTGCCTTTGTCGGTGAATTTGATCGCATTGCCCAGCAAATTGGATAGAACTTGAGTAAGTCGGTCACCATCTGTGATTAGCCAGTCTGGCACATCTTCGGCCACATGACAGTTCATCGAAAGTCCCTTGTCATGCGCCAAAATAAGCAACAATTCAGCAGAATCATTTATTATTTTTCGAATCTGAACCGATGTTTCCACAATTTTTAAACAACCAGCCTCAAGCTTGGCGAGTTCCAGGATCTGGTTGATTAGATTGAGCAGATTTTTGCCCGCTCCCCGGAGTCGAGCAAGATAGTCGCGTTGCTCCATGCTCAGCTCTGTTGACCGCAAAATTTCGGTCATGCCGAGTACCACACTAATCGGAGTGCGAATCTCGTGGCTCATCGTGGTAAGGAAATCACTCTTGGCGCGAGATGCCACCTCGGCAGCCTCTTTTGCCTCCCGGATAGCGTTTTCAGCCAATTTATTTTCGCTGATGTCCTCCACCACTGCGATGTGATGTGTTGCTTTTTCGCCCGATTTCCAGATTGGAGAAACGGTGAGACGTACCCATATGATCGCACCTGTCCGGTGGTAATAACGTTTCTCCATCGTAAAAGTAACAATTTCGCCTTTCAGCAAACGTTCCATGTTTGCGAGATCTTCGACTAGGTCATCAGGGTGGGTGATTTGTTGGAACGTCTGCGCCAGCATCTCGTCAACAGAATACCCCACGATATCGGCATAGCGTTGGTTGATTTGCACAAACCGTCCGGTAAAGGAATGGATCAAGGCAACCCCGACCGCCGCCTGCTCAAAAATGGTTCGGAATCGGTTTTCGCTTTGAGTCAATCTCTCTGCGGTTAATACCGCTTCTGTAATGTCCTGAACCGTCCCGACCATACGGATAGGCTGACCAGATTCATTTAGGATCGTTTCTCCTAATGCGTGGACAAAACGCACAGAGCCATCCTTTCGTCGCAGTCGGCATTCGACCTCATACGGGATATTCGGGTCATCCATCGATGCGCGAACAGCAGATTCAACCCGCTTACGGTCCTCTGGATGGATTGTCTCACTGAAAAAACGATCCAACGAGCTGCCCTGTGTCCACTCATCAATATCATAGATTCTAGAGAATTCTTGTGACCAGAAGGTTTCTTTGCCGGGGATTTCGATACTCCAACTGCCAAGATGGGCGATCTCCTGGGCCTTAGCCAGCTGCTCCTGGATTTTATTCATGGCAAAATTGGCGTGTTCGATTTTCTCCTTGGCTAGGCGAAGCGTATCCAATCGCTGCCATGATTTTTGAAAGGAAAACGCTATGGCCAGAAGACCCAACAACCAGATCGTGCCATAGGTGAAAATTAGTGCAGATATGCTGATATCGGAAAATGCCTGATAAGGCGCAATTGGGACAGAAACACCAACACCTCCTCGCACATCGCCTACCTTGTAATTTTGATGGCCATGACACTTCAAACATTTTTCTTCCGTAATCATGGGCCGCATCAAACGCAAAACTCTTTGCCCATCCTGCACGGTAAACATCAAGACTTCTTTTTTCCCTTGCTCAAAAGCGAGTAGCGCATCTCGTTCCCATGCATCAGGAGCATTGTTCGGGTTCAAATATTTAAGACTAGTAATCCGCCCCATGATACCGTAAAGTTTAGCAAAATCATTCATCATCTGACGGACCATGTAAGCCGGATTCATGAGTGTCAGTTGACGTCCAGATGGTGTGGTGATATCGCGTTCAGGAATATGGGCCAAATATGGATTGGGTGGAGTTCTTTCATCAACTGGGACATAAACGCCACCATGAGAGGTTCCCCACAAACGAAAGGCGACATCCTTGTCAAAATTGGCCCTGGCGACATGAATAATCAACTTTTCGGTTTGCTGATATTCTTTGAAGATATTCCAGCTAATGGATAGGGCAATCAGTATGCTCCAGATCAGAAACCCGATGAAAAAATTTCTATCTAGCCACGGAAAATACGGCCAAGAAAAACGAAGTGGTATCCTGCCCGACTTTTCGGAGCTTACCTGCTGCTTTTCAAAATGCACAAACATTTCATTATTCTCCAGTTAGCGCACCAATCCGAACATGTAGTTTGCTGACAAGCAATAAATGCGCATCAATCAAGCCGTCTTGCAAACGCTTACACTCTCTGAGATAGATGATATGACACTTGAGAACACTATGGATACTAATTTTTATTTCAGCGAGACCATGGTGAGCAATTAACAGTCGGCAGATATCCCTTGGCTGTACATACTGGTGGCCGCTACCGATGCGGACTTAATGTTTGCCGACAAGTGTATCATAATAAGAGCAGGCAGGATGATAGATCGTTTGGACAAAGAGGAAAGCATCATGGCCGTGCCAGAATCTTTTTTCCAAATATCAAGTCTTGGCAAGGTGTGGCAATGACTGTGCAACTGGGGCCAAGATGATCAATTCGCTTTACGCTCCCAAGTACGCACGTCACCCTCTACGATACGGAAAAGAGGATGGGCATCTGGTTGGGTGACTTCTTTCCACAAGGCCAATGCCTCTGGAGATCGTACTGCCAGTTTGCGCTGGAGGTGTTCCCACTCATACAACAATTGCCCCTGGGTCTCATCAACCACCACAATCACTGCTGGTTGGCCAATACGGGTCTGATCAAAGCGGTACTCGCGTCTTTTGGCCTCCACCAATACGCCTTCCAGATAGCAAGCGATGCTTCCTAATGGATTTGATTGCTCGCAGAACCTGATCAATTGCGGGTGATGACGATATCCGCGCGTTTCCCAACGCAAGACCGCCTGAGCCAGTAACGCTTCGCGCCACAGGGCGACTAAGCCTTTGGCATCGAGATATTTTGGGTGGAGCGTCCAGAGTCTCAAAGGCAGCACCTCATGGCATGACGGGCATGGCCAGCACAGGCCCAGTTGGCTTTTTCTACTGCGCAACTCCTGCGCGTTGTTCCTGGCTATCGAGACAATGATACCACTCACAACAACCGGTGCAAACATGTGGCAACTGGGCGCAAAGAATCCGCAAGTCGGGCAGTATGGTCGTCGGGTAATGTGCGCAAGTTGAGCTACTAACGAACTGGACCTCAGTTCGATGCGGGAGGTCGATGATGGTGTGTGGG
>JADFYY010000226.1 GCA_015232825.1 Magnetococcales bacterium | reverse complement strand
TGACGGTCAGTCTCTTTCATCTGACGGTCAGTCTCTTTCATCTGACGGTCAGTCTCTTTCATCTGACGGTCAGTCTCCGCGAACATTTCGCGCAGCATCCTATCTGTCTCTTGCATTCTGCGATCCGTCTCTTGCATTCTGCGATCCGTCTCCATGAATGCCTTCCATACATCATCCAAAGTTCAGAATTCCTGATCCAGTGCTACTTCCTGATGGCACTTTTTTTTCAAAGTCACACTCGCAACACCTCTTGCAACCTCGCTCGCAGGCTCACACCAGTGAATATACCAATAGATCTCCTGTCTCTGGGTGACAAAACTGGAGTTGGTTAAGTTCTTCCAGGAGGGCAGCGACTGCGCGGTCATGCGCTGGGTTAGCCATGCGATGAATTCGGATTGTAAGCGTTTTGGCGCATGCATCTGGAACGATATCGGCCGATGAGACAAAAAGCTCTCGAATCAAAGCACGCGCTTCTTCTGGCTTGCTCAAATGCCGATGCAAAATCCCAACCAGTGCTGTTTCAGCCCGATAGGCAATCATCTTGACCGTATCGGACAGCATCTTGTTCAAAGGCAAAAGTTGCGTCGGACGATCTTCCGGTGACAGTGTGTCGAGTGACACCTTTCGTGCAACTGCCTTACGTTGGGCCTTCAGTGCGTTCAGCTTCGCCTCGACAGCCTGAACCTCCTGCAGGCACTCGGCTTTCTGCTGAATGACCTTCCCATCCACCTCCGAGGGGAACGCTCCCAATTTTGCCTGTAGCTTTCTCATTAGATAGCGGGCCACAAAAACATCTTTATTTATTTGACGCCAGATTGGGTTGATGACATTTTCAGTGCCAGGAATAGCCTCTGCTCCGTACTGTATAAGTCCATCGATATCATAATGTTCCATCATGTATTTGAAAAAATTTTCCTGGCACCATCTGGCAAATATCCTTCCAGAAATAGTAACGTTATCAAGTTCATGCGCAGTGCTAATTATGGCAGTTTGATGACCAGTATTGGTTTGTCTACGAACTTCCTTTACTAATAACTTATTATTGTCGCTCAAGCGGGTTTCGCGCATAGCCAGCTTCATGGTGGTCCGCGTACCGTCGGGCATAACGACTTCGGTATCGATGAATTCGTTTTCCGGCCAAACGTCTTTAACGTTCTTGCGATAGGTGATAGCACCGATACGTTGTTCCCACAGTGCCTCTAGTAAGCTGCCCGTAGCTCCTTCACGATCAAAAATAATGACGAAACGATGCAGTCTTGGGTTTGCCTCAAGTTCTTCTTTCGTTGGTTGCTGGGGTACAGACGATAACAATTCTGGCATAATGTTTTTGAGCAAAACAGCACCCAGCCCTTCGGTCACAGCCATGGAGACGACGAAAAAAGGCCTCCCAAGGGCGTCATTGATCCAGTAATCGGTGGTGCCACGTAGGCACAACCGTTCGCGTGAGACATAGCGTCTGGGTAGAATGGCTTTCTCGCCGTGGTAAACGCGCACATGTCCATCGACATACAGATAGCCCGCTTCATTCGGGTCACTTTCCATCCATGTCTTGGAGAGTTCTTTCATCCATGCTTCAGGGTTGCCAGTGCTGGCCATAAGGCTGATCTTATCGCGCATGGTGCGGACTTCCGGCACACGGTCCAGGCCAACGACTTTACCGAATTCGCCGGGAGGAATGTGGCGTAGACCTTCGGGGCGACGAATGCGCGCCAGGGCCATGAAACCGAGGATAAGCAGGATGTGTAGGCAATTGTAGAAGCCGTTTGGCAGCTTGAGATATTTGTCGATGCCGCTCAGGAGACCGTTAGCACACAGGCTCGGCAGACCAACCAGAAGACCACCCATGCTGACGTCAACACACGATTCGAAACGACCGACAGCACTCTGAGCAAGTCCCATGGTGGCGGACATGCGTTCGTCAGATCTGGTACATGCGGTGCCAATACCGTCGGCTGCATCGGCATCAATCCGACTACGTTCGCCCTTGGTGCTGCCTAAAGGTGTTTGGTTCTGTGGCGCAGCGCAGCTTGTCTGCACGACTCGTGCTTGCGCGATGGCCTTTCTTAACGTGGATTCACCCACGCCAGCACGTCGAGCCGCTTCGGCTGGACAACAGCCTTCAGCCAGAAACTGTGCGCATTCTGCTACTTTGTCAGGGGTCATAACACGAGGTTTAGGTTTTGATAAATCAACCCTAAAGAAAGAATCTGGGCCTTCTTCCCGGTACTGTTTAATCCAGTTCATCAGAGTACGATGCGCCAAGCACAATGGAGCATCCTCCAATTCAGAAGGTCGTACATGGCGGTTGATCATTAGGGTGGTTAAAGCAAATCGTTCACCATTCCTATCACCTTCAATATGCGAAAAATAATTATCGCCACCAACAAAGTAAGTGACGGTCCCGTCTTTTTTAAGGATGCTCAGGTTCTCGCCGATTTTTACGGCGCCATCGGGAAATCCTGGGAGAAATAGCTGACGCATCTTCACGTTGCCACTGATTTTTGCAGTGCCTTCGGGAAGTTCTGGTAAAATTAGTTGTTTCATTGTTTTTTACTCTTTCAGATGTTGTCATTCGGAGGCATCCAGAAAGAGTTTATCACACATATTCGTCAATTACAGTGCCATCAGCAGTTCCAGTTCCTTTGGCAAAAAAATCTTTAAAAACATACAGGGGTCAGGAACTCTGAATATGTTTCCTTCTTGGACGCGCAATAACCATAGGTCGCCTCACCACGGAAACATTGGCTGTACCTAGCGCGTTGGAAATGACACACTGGTATCGGAAAACCATCAATCAAATGCATCGAGTCTGTGAACGCACCAAGTTGATTTGCCATGCGCTCCTGGATCAACTGTTTGATTTTAAATATGTTAGCGCATTGTTTAGCGAATGCAGCGCGCGATCCCAATTTTGGAAACCAATGATGCCAATGGTTGCGAAAGTACCTCCAAATTGCCTTGTCGGCATCCAACCCCATGAATTCCCCAACAATTTCCATGGTGATCACCTCACTATCAGACGAGGCTGGTGTGAAGCCTCTTTGACGAAGACGTTGCGAGTCAAGCAGTTCATTCAACAAATCGTCTATCGCACAGTACACATAGATGATAAAATCTTCTAGCGGCATGGTTCGATCCTCCTATCTGGTTGTGTCTACTCAATACACACACACAGGATAGCAGTTCTGGCCCTCTGCCGCATTATTGAAAATTAGTCGAGCATCGCGTTACCATTACTGGCCACGATCCGGCCTATGTGCGTGATGCTTTGGCCTTAGATAAGGCTTTGCG
>JADFYY010000225.1 GCA_015232825.1 Magnetococcales bacterium | reverse complement strand
CCCCCTGGACCCCTAATAATAATTATTAAAAAAAAGGGTGGTGGGGTCTGGGGAGGCGGTTCACCGCCTCCCCAGGAATGGCCGAAACCAGGATCATGGCCATCTCTATACAAGAATCAGACCCAAATGGCTTGGTTTTTTTTTATCCCTGTTTAGCCAACCAGCCAACTGGGCTGATGGTCTTGCCTTTGACCCGCATTTCAAAATAGAGGCCAGCCACGCCATCCATGGAACCGGTATCCCCGCTTTCGGCAATGATGGTTTTTTCTTTCACCCAATCCCCCTGGGCCACCAGAATTTTCTGATTGTGACTGTAGAGGGAATAAACGTTATCACCATGCTTGAGGATCAGCAACAAGCCGTACCCGCGAAACCAATCGGCATACACCACCTGTCCCGCATGAATGGCGGCCACCGGGGTCTTGACAGCAACCCGATAGAATATGCCAGGCGGTCGATTTTCCCATGAACCTGGAACCGGATGCGGAAGACGACCCCGCCGTTCGTTGATGCGGGCCGCAAGCGATGGAACCTCAGAGGGGGTTGATTCGGTTGCGGTTTTGGCAGTCGTCTTCCCAGGGAGGTCAGGGGGTTCGGTTTGCGTTGGCGTTGGAATATCCGGTAGTTCGGGTATCTGGTCTAGGGTCGTGCTTAAGCGATCAAAGAAGGTGGTGAGCCGAATTTTGGCTTGTGTTAGCTCTTCTACCTTTTTTTGATGCAATTGCTCTTCGGTGCGGGCCCGTTGCAGAAATTCGGCCCGTTTGATCCGTTCTTCCTGGCGGATTTTTTGTTCTTTGGTCAGGTCGGCCTGCAAGGTTGCCAGTGTAGCCGTTACTTCCCGGCTTTTGGCCATGTCGTTGCGCAGACGGGCCACAGCAATCCGAAACTCGGTAAACTCCTGGTTGCGGGTTTTGATGATTCGTGCCAGATAGAGAAGGCTTTTGTTCCCAGATGCCATGCTTTGTTGCGAAAAAATCGTTTTAAGCATGCCTTGGCTGCCCAGTTGATACATCAGTCGAAGGTGTTGTGCCAGTCGTCGGCGTTGTTGAGCCAAGGTTTTCCGGGTGGCGTTGATGCGGGATTCCAGGTCTGGTTGAAGCCGTTGGGCCTCTTTTTGGCGCATGACCAATTCAAATTGGCGTTGTTCGCCTTCTGTCATGGAACGATCCAGGAGTTCCAGTTCCGCCAACAAAGATTGGGTCTCTCCACGAGAGATTCCCAGGGCCTCTTGTTCTCGTACCAGTTCCCGAACGGTACGGTTCAACTGCATGCGGCCCCGTTCCAGGTTGACATGTCCTTGCAGCTCTTCATTGGCTTGCGCGATGCTCCCTAGCACGAAGAGGCCAAGTGCAACCATCCAGAACAAGAGGTGCCAACGTGCGTTCAATGGGGCGACATCCGTATGGCTAGGGAGTTTCCTTCCATCTGGGGCGGTTGGGGCAACCCCAGAAGCGACAACACGGTTGGAGCCACATCACAGAGTCGGCCATCGGCTAGGTGTAATGTACGTTTCCCTAGATAAATCAAAGGGGCTGGATTCAGTGTATGGGCCGTATGGGGCTGGCCGGATTCGCCCATCATGCAGTCGGCGTTGCCATGATCGGCAGTAATCAGTAGTTCACCACCGATGGCCAAGGCTGCATCCGCCAGTTGACCAAGGCAGTGATCCACAGTTTCGATGGCCTTTACCGTGGCATGGAAGTGACCGGTATGGCCTACCATGTCTGGGTTGGCGTAATTGACGACGATAAAATCATATCGACCTGAATCGATCCGTTCCAGGACCGATTGGGTCAATTCGATGGCCGACATTTCGGGTTGCAAGTCATACGTGGCAACGCGCGGGGAGGGGATGAGCAGACGATCTTCCCCTGTAAAACAGACCTCTTGTCCGCCGTTGAAAAAATAGGTGACGTGGGCATATTTTTCGGTCTCTGCGGCGCGGAGTTGCTGCAGACCGTGATGGGCCAGAATTTCTCCCAAGGTGTTGACCGGGGTTTGAGGTGGGAAGGCAACCAGTACCTCTGGCAGGGTTGGATCATATTCGGTCAGAGTGAGGTATCCGGCCAGAGCGGGTCGTGCCGCACGTGTAAAACCAGTAAAATCAGAATCGAGCAGGGCATGACTGATTTCTCGCACGCGATCTGCACGAAAATTCATCATCCAGACCACATCCCCATCGGCCAAAGTGGTCCCAATTCCTTGGGGATCAGTGATCAGGGTGGGTTGGACAAATTCGTCATCCTCGCCTCGCGAGTAAGCCGCTGTGACTGCTGCATGGGCATCGACTGCCCGCTCTCCAATGCCTTGAGTCAGGAGAGCATAAGCACGAGCCACCCGGTCCCACCGTTTGTCGCGGTCCATTACCCAGTAGCGACCACAGACCGAGGCAATGCGACCCGCCTTCATCGCGGTTAATTGTGTTTGAAAAGGATCCAAATAATCCAAAGCGGATCGGGGAGGCACATCGCGCCCGTCGAGAAAGGCGTGAATCCAAATTTTTTCCACGCCCAAAGATCGGGCCGTGGCCACAGCCGCCAACAGATGGTCGCTATGGGAGTGGACTCCGCCAGGAGAGAGCAGACCGCAGATGTGAATCGCCCCGCCAGTGGCCTTGGCCCGGTTGGCACTTTGGATAAAAGCAGGGATTTCCGCTAGTCCACCGGTGCGTGTTGCGCGGTCAATACGGGTGAAGTCTTGATAGAGGATGCGTCCGGCTCCAAGGTTGGCATGTCCCACCTCGGAATTGCCCATTTGGCCATCGGGTAGCCCCACATCGCCGCCGCAGGTTGCCAGCAGGGCATGGGGCCGGGTTTGCCACCAGTGGTCAAAGTGGGGAGTGGTGGCATGGTGGATGGCGTTGTCTTGGGTTGCTTGGCGCATACCCCAGCCATCCAATACGATGAGAATCATGGGTTTGGGTCGCATAATCCGTAAAAGATCCTTTTTTCGGCGAAGAACTGATCAGCATTCGATGGATTCTAGCACACTTTAAACATTCTGCCACCGATTAATCCGCAAGTCAGGCCTTGACGAAATGGATTGGAGTACCTATTTATACAAACAGATTATCGATCCCTAAAAGTCGTTCAACAAGGTTGCGAGGATTGTGATGGCCATTTCTCTTAGCAAGGGTCAACGGGTCTCTTTGGAAAAAGATACCGGAAAATCTTATGAACAGATTATCATGGGTTTGGGGTGGGATGCCCGGACTCCAGAAAAAAAGAAGGGACTGTTCGGTTTGTTTGGAGGCGGGGAAACACCACAAATTGATCTGGATGCTTCGGTCGGCCTGTTTGATGCCCAAGGACGACTGGTGGATCA
>JADFYY010000224.1 GCA_015232825.1 Magnetococcales bacterium | reverse complement strand
AACGCCGTCTATCCTGCGCATTGACATTTTTCTCGATCACCACCTGATCACCGGGTTGAATCTTTCTCGGTGTACCCGATTGATCTAACGCGACCTTTGAAAAATCAAGCGACGAGTCAGTCAACAAGTCGCCCGCAATTTTTCCATTGGTGCCAGATGCCAAAACAGCATCCAATAAACTCAAAGAGATCATGGTTCCATTGGGCACGGCATTGCCATAACGATCTGTCACCAGAGCCGAACCCAAACGACAATAGACCCCACTCTTGCCATAAACATTCATATTGACCACCCCATCCTGATAGGCCTCGGTCAAAGAAATCGTATGAACCGGACCAGAAGATACAGCAATCAAAGGAGAAATCGCCGTGACAGGCGGCACAAAGGAGACCCCACTCCCATCCAAAGCCTCCACTAGCAACTCCACGATACCAGGACGGGTTCCAGATGTCAGAGTAAGAGTGGCCTCTCCATTGGTCGTGCGAAGATCCAAGGAATCCGCACTGGTTTGAGTCACCAAAGAGCCATTCTTGTAGCCAACACCCGAAATGGTCTCTCCTCCCTGGGGACGAGTCTTGAGAGTCACCTTGAGGTTATTCAAAGTCGCCCCGTATCCAAGCATGGACTCATTCAATAATTTCCCCGTGCCATCAACCGCTTGAATGGTTATAGTTGCATTTTCACTTTTCCCCACGCCCTTGACAGAAACACGATCCAGATTCGATGAGATCCGCAAAGAAACGGGATTCCCACCGCTGGAAAGCTCACCAATTTTGACGATTTTTTGAAACTTGTCGCCATACTCTCGCAACGAAAGTTTGGCTTCACCCTGAACAAACCCGGCTGTTATCGTAAATGTGGCGCGTCCAGATAATGTGACAGAAGAGGTTCCCTTCACACTGGCATCAACCGCACCGTTGATCAACAAAGTGACTGGGGTATTGTCAGCCACCGGGAAACCATTGACATCACTCAAGGAAACAACCACCGTTGCAGAAGATACCCCATCCGCTGGCAATGTCTGCGGATTGACATAAAACTGCGCATCTGTTGCCTGACTTGGCGTGAATTGAACCGTCTTGAGGCCAACCTTGCCCCCCATAGAGACCGAAATCACCGCTTGAGCCGTTTGTGTACCAGGGACCAACAAGAGAGACGCCATACCCGTAGCATCGGTAAGTTTATCCATCTGTTTGTCAGATCTCCCGTCTGATCCGAGCAACTCACCCGCTGTGGTTTCAAAATGGACCAACCCCTTTTCCAACGCCTTGCCAGCCACGGTTTTAGCCTGCACTCGAACCAGAACGCGGGTTTTGCCATCTGCCAACACGGAATCGGCCCCTGTAGTGATCTCAAAGGATCCCACCCGCATGGCATCAATTTGAGTTTTGCCATCCTGCAAACTGGGCAGCACCTCCGCAACCGTAGCAAAAGGGGCATCCAAAGGACGCCCAATGGCTCCATTCAGCCTCTTGAGCCGGTCACTCCCTGCGTCAAAAATCGTTACTTGGGCCTCGTTCAATTTCAAAATCTCACCGGCTAGGTTGTCACGCACGATTTTGCTCACCTGAATGAGATTGGCATTGATCGATGATTGAATGGTCTTTAAAAACCGTTGTATATTGATGGCCTTGATAAAACCATCTGAATCATTGCCACTCACCAGATCAAAGACATCGATGTGATAAGGCCCAACGATTGAAGCAGGGGCTACACTCCCCAAGGTGACTCCACCCACCGAAAATGTCACCGAACCGATAGTGTTTCCATCGGAAAGAATCGGAAACCTGCCCTCAGCATCGGTTTCACCGCTCTTGATCAGCCCGTTGAGTTCCGCTGAATAATGGACCCCTTCCACGATAGGGCCCTTAAAAAAGCCATAATTGGTGGAGGCCGTAACCATGGCAGATGTGGCTAATGTTGTCCCGACTGGCCGTGCGCCAGCGCGAATCAGGGTGGCAAGCAAGGTGTTGGCCGTTGTGTCGAAATCTGCCACAGAGATCTCGTTCAGTTTGACTTGCGCTCCAGCCAAAGCGGTTGCGACATTGGCGTTGATCAAAATGAGAGAGGCATCGGTCGAAGTACTGATCGTGCTTAAAAACCGCTGCACATTGATCGTCTTAGTACGGGCATCCGAATCTGTGTTTTTTACCAAATTTTCGCCATTGACGACATAAGCCCCAGCAACCAAATTCGGCAAAACCGTTCCCAAAGAGACACCACCTACGGCAAAATTCACAAGGCTGAGATTGATCCCGTCGGATAAAAAACGAAACCTGCCATCCGAATCGGTCTCGCCCTCCTGAAACTGACCATTCAGTTCAGCCCTATAATGAACCCCCACCAGCTTTGGATTCGTGGTCATGCCAGATTGCACAACGATCCCTGGATCAGGAATCAATTGAATGGTCTTCAATGCCACTTTTCCACCAAACGAAACCGATACCAAGGCGTTGGCGGTCTGACAACGAGGGGTCAACATAACAAAAGCCATTCCATTGAGATCAGTCACCTGATCAACAGATTTGGTTGCTTGAGTCGAGGAATCACACAGGTTGGTTTCATTGCCCAACGAGCCAGCCGTAGTTTCAAAGTGAACCAATCCCCCTACCAACGGCTTGCCATCCATATTTTTGGCCAAAGCGCGAATCAAGACACGGGTTTTGCCATCGGCCAACACACTATCTGCACCTGTAGTAACCTCAAACGTCCCCACCCGCTTGGCGTCGATCTGGCTTTTGGTCTCTTGTATGTGTGAAGTCACGGTAGCCGCCGAAACTAGCGTAATTCCAACCGGGCGTGAATTGGCATTGACCAGCGTACTCAACAATCCATTGGCTTTTGTGTCAAACTCCGCTACTGGGGTCTCATTGAGCTTGACGCGCTCACCAGCTAGGGCCGTGCGCACTGGAGAATCAACCAAGATGACATTGGCATTAGACGATGAATTGATGGTATGCAAAAAACGTTGAATATTGATTGCCTTGGCATTGGCATCCGCATCAGAGGGCTTCACCAGATCATAGACACTCATGACAAAGGATGAACCCGTTGCATCAGGGGTGACGCTCCCCAAAGTAACACCTCCCACAGAAAAAACCACAGGGCTGATGCTGGTTCCATCGGAAACAAACTGAAACTTACCCTCTACATCGGTTTCTCCTTCCACTGTCTGACCATTGAGTTCCGCCTTGTAATGCACGCCGCTCACTATCGATCCCTGAAAAATCCCGTAATAGGTCGAAACAGATGGAGAAGCTGTAGATTTGGTTTTGCTTCCTGAACTCCCACTCCCGCCACCACCACATGCGGTCAAAGTCAGACCCACTACACATACCACCATAATTCGCAGGCTCGGTTTAATCACAAGGCCACCTCAAAAAACAAAACAATTTTATCAAATACCTTGAATGG
>JADFYY010000223.1 GCA_015232825.1 Magnetococcales bacterium | reverse complement strand
AGGCTCCGTTGCAGCGGGCCATCTGGAACGCGATTTTGTGCCTCAGGATTTGAATTTTCGCAATTATCTGGTGTATGGTTTACCCATTGCGCTTTTGTTTCTTGTGGTTTCCACCGTTTATCTGCTGTTGATCGTTCCGGGTTGATCCATGAGTTCATTGGTCTTGCAGAAATTGGCAGAGGTTTTGGTGGCAAACGGGGGAGTTCTATCGTTTCGCCGTTTTATGGAGCTGGCTCTCTATCATCCTGACTTCGGTTACTACATGACTGGGAGGGCGCGCATTGGGCGGGAGGGCGATTTTGTCACCTCTCCAGAATTGACTTCACTCTTTGGTGAACTGCTGACTTTGCAATGCGTGGAGATTTGGGAGTTGTTGGATCGGCCCAAACCTTTTTGCTTGGTGGAGATGGGGGGGGGAACTGGTCGCCTCTCTGCTGACCTGATGACTACGGCTCGGCGGTTTCCTGGATTTTTCGACGCACTTTCTTTGGTTCTGGTGGATACTAGTCCTGACTTTCGCGCTCGGCAGGAGCAGTTGCTATTGAGCTGTGACGTGGATCTTGGCAAGGTTTCCTGGCGGTCGGATCTCCCGGAGCGGGTTGAGCATGGGGTGATTTTGGGCAATGAGTTTCTGGATGCCTTGCCAATTCATTGGGTGGAGATGGGTGGGGAGGGGTTGTTGGAGATTGGCGTTTCGTTAAACGGGGAGGGTGGTTTGAAGACGGTTTTGATTCCGCCGCAGCCGCCGATGGATGAGGGGTATTTGGTTCGGGCTGGTATTGAGCTTGCGGTGGGAGAGCGTACTGAGGTGGGATTGGTGGCGGCGGATTGGATGAGGGAAGCTGGACGGGTGTTACAAAACGGGGTGTTGTTGCTGATTGATTATGGCGATACGGCGAAGGAGTATCATTCACCCGGTCGAGGGGCTGGGCGACTGGTTGGTCATCGAGGTCATGAACGGATTGACGATCCGTTGTGTTTTCCGGGCGAGATGGATTTGACGGCCCATGTGGATTTTTCTGCCATGGTTCGAGCGGGTCAGGCTGGCGGGTTGGATTTGCTTGGGTATACAACGCAAGGGTGGTTTTTATTGGGGTTGGGCATTCTGGAGCGGTTGGAGCAGGCGACTAGGAGAATGAGCGAGGAGGCGGCCATGGCTTTGCGTCAGACGGCGATGCGATTGATGATGCCGCAGGAGATGGGGGAGCGTTTCAAGGTTCTGGCCATGGGACGAGGCATGAAAGAGAGGGGGTTGTCGGGATTTAGGTTGAATGATCAGCGGCAAAGATTATAGAATGTTTGATGAATCGGTGACGCCTGCTGGCGTTTTGTTTGGATAAACGCAAATAAAGGAAGGGCCATGGGTATCCTGTTAGGAAAGCGAGGGTTGATTTTTGGGCTTGCCAACGAACGGAGCATTGCCTGGGGGATTGCGCAAGCCTGTCATCGCGAGGGTGCGGTGTTGGGTTTTAATTATTTGGGCGATGCCTTGGAAAAACGGGTTCGGCCATTGGCAAAGGAGTTGGGGTCTGAATTCGTGCTGCCTTGCAATCTCAATAACGACGGTGAGATTGACACGCTGTTCAAGGAGGTTGAGCAACGGTGGGGAGGGGTGGATTTTTTGATCCATTCGGTTGCTTATGCCAAGAAGGAGGAGTTGACCGGGTATTATTATGACACCTCTCGTGAGGGGTTTCAGATTGCCATGGAGACTTCGGTTTATTCGTTGACTGCGGTGTGTGGTCGGGCCGCGCCATTGATGAAAAATGGGGGTTCGATTGTGACCTTGTCTTATTTGGGTGCGGAGCGGGTGGTGCCTCATTATAACGTCATGGGCGTGGCCAAGGCGGCGTTGGAGGCCAGTGTGCGATATCTGGCGGTGGACTTTGGACCCAAAAATATTCGCGTCAATGCCATATCGGCAGGCCCCATTCGTACTTTGGCTGCGGCTGGAATTGGGGATTTCAAGCACATTCTCAATTGGAACCGGGACAACGCCCCCATGCGGCGTAATGTCACCATTGAGGAGGTAGGAGAGTCGGCGTTGTATTTGGTTTCTGACATGAGCCGTGGGGTGACCGGTGAGGTATTGCATGTGGATGCCGGGTATCATGTGGTGGGCATGAAGGCTGTGGATCATGACCATTGATGGATGTTTGGATGGAGCGATATTAGCGTGTCGGGTAATGCGATTGGCTTATTATTTCGGCTGACCACTTTTGGCGAAAGTCATGGGCCAGCCATTGGCGCGGTGGTTGATGGTTGTCCAGCGGGTTTGCCGTTGACAGAGGCGGACTTGCAAGTGGATTTGGATCGGCGTCGTCCTGGGCAAAGTCGTTTTACCACGACCCGTGATGAGCCGGATCGGGTACGGATTTTGTCTGGGGTTTTTGAGGGGGTGACGACTGGGACTCCCATTGCGCTTCAGATTGAGAATACCGATCCGCGTTCGCGGGATTATTCGGACATCAAGGATCTGTTTCGTCCAGGGCATGCCGATTATGTTTATTGGCGGAAGTATGGGGTGCGGGATTATCGGGGCGGTGGTCGGGCTTCGGCGCGGGAGACCGCCATGCGGGTGGCTGCGGGTGGCATTGCCAAAAAGTTACTGGCGACGGTTGGGGTGCGTATTGCGGGTGCTTTGATTGCCATGGGTGAGGTGAAGATTGATCGTACTCGTTGGGATTGGGCGGAGGTAGAGCGCAACCCTTTTTTCACCCCGGACGCAACGGCGGTGCCTCGTTTTGAGGCTTTGTTGGAACTGATTCGCAAGGAAGGGGATTCTGTAGGGGCTTTGTTGGAGGTTTCGGCTTTTGGGGTAGGGACGGGGTGGGGTGAGCCGGTTTTTGATCGTTTGGATGCGGATTTGGCCAAGGCTTTGATGAGCATCAATGCGGTCAAGGGGGTTGAGATTGGTTCTGGCATGGAGTCGGCTTCTGGGTGTGGTTCTCGGATGGCGGACGAGATGGTGCCTGATGTGGATGGGCGGGATGGGATTGGTTTTCTGAGTAATTATGCAGGGGGTATTTTGGGGGGAATTTCTACGGGTCAGGAGATCGTTGCTCGGTTGGCGGTCAAGCCCACTTCGTCCATTCGGATTTCCAGGCGGACTGTGGATATTCATGGTCAAGCGCGTGAAATTGCCACCCATGGTCGGCATGATCCTTGTGTTGGGATTCGTGCGGTTCCTGTGGCTGAGGCCATGATGGCTTTGACTTTGGCGGATCATTGGCTTCGTTTCAGAAGTCGCAACAATTGGTCGTCCTCCAAGATATAAAATTTTTCACTATTAAAAAAAAAGAGAGGGTTTGGGAGATTCATCTCCCAAGGTTTTGTTTTTTTGTTTTTTGCTTTTGCGCGCCTTATAACAAGCTTTTTTTTCGCGTTTTTTGCGAAAAAAAAGCGCAGCGCGCACAAAATCACTCGCGC
>JADFYY010000222.1 GCA_015232825.1 Magnetococcales bacterium | reverse complement strand
CTAATAATTTATTATTATTAAAAAAAAAGGGTGGAGGGGTCTGGGGAGGCGGTTCACCGCCTCCCCAGGAATGGCCGAAACAATAGATCTATTTGCAGCGGTGGCTCGTAGTGCATCGTGGCTGGTTCGGTATCTGGTGGTAGAAAAATCATCTATTTGGAACCTTTCAAAGATCGTAATTTAAGAGCCTTTGGGTATGATATGCTCTCCGAACCAGTGCGGCGGGCAGCCATGGGGATGGCGCGCGATAGCGGGGCCCCCTCGGTCTACTCCTCTTTTGAGCTTTCCGATCATGAGAATCAACTGGTGACGCCAAAATATTTTGAGACCAGGAGTATTACCTTGCCGGGACGGGTTTGGACAGTACGATTCCATATGCAAAAATCCTTATGAAACGGCATTTCTTGTTTTGTGTTGACCATGCTGTCAGAATGGATGCCAATGGCTTGAGGTTTGAGCGGTTTTGGCAAATAAGGTGGATTTCGATGGTGGTGAAAATCTGGCAACGGTTGCGTCTTGATGTCAAGGTGATCGGATCAACCTTGATTTTATTGGGTATTTTTGCAGTCTTGTTGGGATGGAGTGCCATTGCCGCTGAACAACGGGCATTGCAGGCACAAATTCAAAGTCAGGGCTCCTCCCTGGCGGAAGCGGCGGCCATTTTTTCCATCGAGCCTCTGCTGACTCTGGATGACGGGCTTCTTTCCGGTTATGTCAACCGCCTCACCCGCACCCACCCAGACATCGGCTTTGTGCGCATTCTCGATGTCACAGGTCGAGTGGTGACGCAAGCCCCAGATATTCTCGCTTTGCCTGTGGCTGAACCTGAATCGGTTCGATTGTTTCGGGTCAATATCCTGGTAGAACCGGGTGATACTGAACCGATTGGCGTTGTGGAGGTCGGTTTGCTCACACACAATGTGGACTTGTCGGCTGCTTCTCGTGTGCGTTGGTTGCTTTCGGCCTCTTTGGGTGTTTTTGTTATTTTGTCGATGCTGCTTTCGCTTTTGTTGAAAAAAATGGTGACCGATCCCGTGCGGCAACTGGACCGTTTCGCCAAATCCTTAGGGCAGGGAAACATGGAATCCCCCATTGTCCTGCCCGGCACCGACGAAATGGGACGGCTTGCGGCGGCCATGGATGCCATGCGTCGGGATATTCGGGAATCCCACGCCGCCATTCGCCGTCAGGAAGAGTATGTCGCCAGCCTTATCGATAGTGCCTTGGATATGATCCTCTCTGTGGATCAGGAACGGCGCATCGTGGTCTTTAATCCCGCTGCCGTGAAAACGTTTGGGTATACTCAAGAGGAGGTTTGGGGAAAACCGGTGAATCTTCTTTTTGCCGATCCCCAGGAGGCCGACCGAGTGTTGGACATCATTCATGAATCTGGAAATTTTGTTGGCGAGATCAATGGTCGCCGCAAGGATGGCGCGCTGTTTCCGGTTTTTATTTCGGCTTCACTGCTGAAAGATCGCAAGGGCCGGGTGATTGGCGCGTTGGGCAATTTGCGGGATCTATCCGAACAAAAACAAGTGGTTGAGCTGGAGAGGGCCAGAAAAACTGCTGAGGCAGCCAATCAGGCTAAGAGTGCCTTTTTGGCGGTCATGAGTCATGAAATCCGTAGCCCGATGAACGGCGTGATCGGCATGGCAGATCTATTGGCCTCCACCACGCTCTCTGCCGAACAGCGGCAATACGTAGAGATTATTTTGCGTTCTAGCCACTCTCTGTTGGCTTTGTTGAATGGCATTCTGGATTTCTCCAAGGCCGAGGCGGGCGCGTTGAAACTGGAAAATACCTTCTTCAATCCTCATGAAGTGGTGATCATGGCGTGCGAAATCATGATGGCCAATGCCCATGGCAAGGGACTGGGATTGTTCCATGAAATCGATGCATCGGTTCCGGCCTGTGTGCAGGGAGACCCATTGCGTCTGCGGCAGATTTTGGTCAATTTGGTGGGCAATGCCATTAAATTCACCGCTGTGGGTGAGGTGCGTGTGACCGTCTCCATGGCCAACTGCGAACAGAATGCGGAGTATCCGGTCACGCTCCATTTCGCGGTCACGGATACCGGCGTGGGGGTGTCGCCAGACAAGCAAGAGATTATTTTTGACCGATTCAGTCAAGCCGACTTTTCGACCACTCGAAAGTTTGGCGGGGTGGGTTTGGGCTTGACCATTTCGAAGCAACTGGTGGAACTCATGCAGGGGCGCATTTGGCTGGAGAGTTCTGGTGTGGATCAGGGGAGTTCGTTTCAATTTTTGGCTCGCTTCAAGGCGTGTCGCGCCACGGATACGGTTGTGGCTGTGCCAGAGAGTCCTTTGTTGATTAAATCTGTGGCCAAAACTCGTGCCTTGCATATTCTGGTGGTGGATGACGGGTTGGATAACCGGATTCTGGCAGCCCATATTTTGCGCAAGGAGGGCCATACGGTGGTACTGGCTGAGAATGGCGTGGCGGCCTTGGATGCCTTGCGAAAAGAACCGTTCGACATGGTGTTGATGGATGTGCAAATGCCGGAAATGGATGGCATCGTTGCCACTCGGATTATTCGTGAGGGTGGATTGGGGATGCGGGTTGCCCGTATTCCCATCATGGCCATCAGTGCTGGGGCGTTGCAAGAAGAGAAGGACCGTGGATTGGCGGCGGGTATGGATGAATTTCTGACCAAACCTTATCGGGCGCGCACCTTGTTGGATGCTGTGCGTCGTTTGGCACAGACGGCGCGCCGCTCTCCATTTGGTTTGCATGAGTCGAACGCGCAGATTCCTTTTGTGGTCACCGAACACAAAAATGCCTTGGACCGTCTTGCCAGGGCCATGGCCACACAGGATCCCCAGGAGGTAATCGTGGCGGCAAACGGTTTGCGGGAGGTGGTCACTTCCAAAGAGGTTCGTTCATTGGCCATGCGCATTACCCTTGCAGCCCAGCGGGATCATTTGGAACGGGCACGGAAATATTATGAACGATTGCAGCATCGTTTTGAAAAAGCGGAATCCCAGGAGACCTCATGACTCGTATTGTGCCTCTTCTTGAATTACGGGGTGTGTGTCTGTGTTCGGGGAGTCAGGAGTTAAACTTGACGGTTTTGCCTGGTGACTCTTGGGTTGTGCTTGGTGAGGAGGCCAGCGGTAAAAGTTTATTGATGCGGATGATGGTGGATTTGCATAGGCCGGATGGTGGACAGGTAATCCGGTCGTCGGCGGCTGTTGGGGTATTGTTTCGTGATCCAGATGCTCATTTTATTTGTGCCACGCCTGCTGAAGAGGTAGCCTTGACTCCACGTTCGCAAGGCTTGCGTGGGAGAGAGTTGACGGAGCGAATTGCCGGGGCTTTGGTTTTGGCGGGTTTGGATGAGCGATTTCATTCAGGCCAATGCGTTGAACGTCGTCAATTTGGATGTGTGATTATGTCACGCCATTCGGTTCGTTATG
>JADFYY010000221.1 GCA_015232825.1 Magnetococcales bacterium | reverse complement strand
AGATTGGCTTCTTGTTCCAGCAGTTCCTCTGCCAAGGTTTCCAGGTTGCCCTTGCCCAGATAACTCCCTGGATGGGGACGGGGCAGAGAAAAAAAGCGTGTACTCAAGGGTTGCAACCCTGCGCTGATGGCCAGTTTTTCTAACTCCATGGCCATCTGTTCCGCCTGGTCGCGGCTCTCTTTGCGGGTAATGGTCTGTACCAGAACGGCTCGTAATGGTTTTAAATTGGGTTCAAGGGTCATGCAGGTGATAACCTTTTTAAGGGGTTGGATTCAATGGTACTTAGTTAGCCGTTTTTTTTCGATTTCAAAAGGGTGTGACATCGGCCCCTGATAGTGCAGACAGTTTGCCTCCAGTACGATCAATCGTCATCATCTTTGTGTTCTTTATATCTAGAACTCTTTGCTGGCTGTTTACTACCTGCAGAACGCGGAGGTAATCCAGAGAGACCATCCCGCCAACGTCCTGATTTCCAGAGCCATTCAGCCTCATCCTTGTCAGCGTTGCGATGACACAAAACGCAACGCTCAAAATCTCGAATGCCCTCCTCTAAATGTTCCTCCCTAATTTTCCCGATGGAATGTTCGTGGCAACCATAACAGGTATAGGCCTTGTAATCGTCTTTTGGATGACATAAGGCACATTTTACATTGTGTTCTTTGTCAAAAGAAAAGGATTTCTGATGATCAAAAGTAGCAGGTTTCCACTTGGTAACCGTGTGACACAGGCCGCACTTGTCAGATGCTTGCTTGTGCAAGGAATCAACAGGTGTTTTGGCCTTATGACACTCTGCGCATTGTTCGCGCTGAGTAACTGATAACAAGTCGTGCTTGAACTGAGCTGGTTTCCACTTTTCAACCCCATGGCATTGGGTGCATTGGTCGGTGGATTGTCGATGGAGTGGGTCGCTAGGCCGTTGATGGCACGCGATACACTGGTTGCGTGTGACATCATCCAATAGTTGGTGGGAAAACCGTCCTTCAATCCGGTATTTGGCTACCCCAGAATGATCGCTATGACAGGAAACGCATGTTTTTCCCAGCAATTTTTGATGGAACGGCACCTTGGTCTTCTTTTCAAGCAACGGAACTCCCTTGGTAGTCAATACGCCAATGCTCTCCACCTTGTGACAAGAGATACATTTCTCAGATGATGCCCCAATGAAGGGATAATGGCAGAGGAAACAATCGGTTTCAAACGAGCGATGTCCTTTCAATACGCTACCTGGGCTGATCATTAAGTGCGGGTAAACAAACACAAGTACCGCAATAACGATTAAATTACCTGACAGAAAATATTTGACAAGTCGATTCATTTCCATTCCCAGAACAGAAAGATGCTGACAATATGGCCTACAGCAAGGATGGCAAACGCATATGAAATCGGGAAATGCACCGTTCGCCACTTAACCATCAAATCGTAAGTCACGGCATCCCAGAATAACTCTTTCTCAACCTCATTTTTGGCCATGCCATCCAGTTGATACTGTTTCCTCAATGATGCCAAATGCCGCCGAGAACGGCCCAACAAAAACTGACCCACAAGACCACTGACCACATTGATTACCATTGCTATCGTGGTCAACCATGGGAGGATGGCATTAAAATGTACCCCAGAGTGGATGAAAATCATCAAAGCACCCAGCCATGTAAAAAATTCATGAATTTTCAATAAAATTTGCGGTTTTCCAGACTGAATGATCTTACGTTTCCTCAGCGAGTAGACCAGAGACAACACAATCAAAATTGTCCCAGGAATGCCCATATAACGCCCAACCCAAACCAGATTGAGATGATGAAGAACGAAATCGCCCAAGATCGTCGATCCCATCAATATGGCGAATCGGGCCAAAAATGGTAAAACTTCAACATAAAAGATTGAGTTGCTCATAGTTGTCTTTACGCCACCAGTAACAGATCACGTTTAGGTTTTGAAATGCAAAGCAGACAGCTGCCCGGCTCTGGGTCAAAATTAGGGGTCTGTGAATAAATTACCTCCCCATCTCGAATGGTGGTTTGACAAGTACCACAACCACCGGCACGGCATCCAGACTCCACTTCAATGCCATTAAGTTCAGCGAACTCCAGCAGTGAGTTGACATTTTCATCCCATGGAAGAGTTTTCTCCGATTTGCTGAACGTGACTGTGACGACACTTCTCGTGGCAGAGAACGAAGCCATCTCTGACAGGGATGTTTGGTGATTATTTGGCTTGGCTATGGAAGCGGGACCAAACGCCTCAAAATGAATATGCTCCTCTGGCACTCCCCATGTATCAAGATCTGGGACAAGAGAGTTCATCATCGCCCCTGGACCACAAACATAGAAGCGATACGGTTTCAACGACAAGGTCAAGCGCAATAGTGTGATGTCCACATGTCCCGCATGTTGGAAATCTTTGCCATGCATATCTTCCGGCAACGGTTGGCTATAACAGACGTGCAGATGAAATTTTGTCTGCTTGCTGGCCAAGGTCTCCAGATATTCTTTCCTCACATGTTCGGCACTATTACGAACTCCGTAAAAAAGCCATATCTCACGAGATTGACCGCCCTCAAAATTCGCGTTCAACATGCTCAACAAGGGGGTGATCCCAATTCCACCTGCGATGAGGACAATAGGTGCTTCACCTTGTTCCAAAAAGAAATGACCACTGGGTGCCTTTATCAGAAGGCGAGTATCCTCATGAACGGACGCATGTACATGGTTTGACGCCAGACCTGGCGGGACTCCCTTGGAATGAATCGGTGGAGGCACCTTTTTAATCGATACGCGGTAATAACCAAGTCCAGGACGCTCGGAAAGAGAATAGCAACGCATGATGGTCTTGGATTTGCCCGTGACCGAGTCGGATATGTTGAACTGAAAGGTCAAAAACTGCCCTGGTTTGAAAGCTGGTAAAGAATAGCCGTCAGTAGGAACCAAATACAAGGAACAGATGCTCCGACTGACATCTTCAAACACCTTCCTCTGAACACGAAATTCCCGAAACCCTTCCCATCCGTCGGTTTGACTATCAATGAGCTTTCCGTTCGGTTTGTCGTTTTGAACTGGGCTATTGGGCAAATCCGCTTCAAAACCAGCCAAACGGCGTTGCAAAGCCTGATACGTCAACCAATGTCGGTAAAACGCCATCCCCGCAAAGATGGTGAGTTGGGCAAGAAGCCCCATGACGATATACGAAAAAAGCTCCAGTGAATTCATAACATTTCTCGCACGCAACAAGCAATTTTTATCGTAAAGAAAAAGAGAGACCGACAATGTTCAAGTCTACACGGAGATCTACTATTCTCCAAATTGAAAAGTTGAAAATGCAATTTTTCCCTGAAGGATGGGCTGCCGTTCGGGGAGGTGTTATCGTCTGACAAATTGTGTCACATGGCGGATGGCCTCTGCCACTCGATTCTCTTCCGTGAGGGGGATCACGTCGGGTTCCCGTTTAAGCCAAGTCTCTTGACGC
>JADFYY010000220.1 GCA_015232825.1 Magnetococcales bacterium | reverse complement strand
AGACAGCGCCGGAGACCCAAACCTCCGAATTGATAACGTGCTTTGAAGCGACTCAGGTCCATCCCCTCCACGACATCCAGAATCAGGTGCGCAATATCATCTTCGGGCACCCACTCCAACATGTCCACCGGCAAAAGGTGTATCTGACGCCTGTCCGGCTCACGAAAAAATCCCGCCATCTCTGCCTCCTGGTCCTACGGGTATCGATGACGGCATTCTACCAGATTTAAGACGGTTTGACCCGATTCTGCGACAGGCTCTAGTAATTGAACTATTTTATACAAAGACGCTCTATGGGTTATATTTTCCTAAGCAAGCATACAGAAGTGTCCTGATTAGAAGCAAATTACCGGTTATAGACGTAATTTTTGTTGGCACTAAACCAAGCGGGTATTCTCTTTTTGATGGCAACTCAAGACAGTTGAATCCCAGGCGTGGAGAAATGTATGTTAAATAAGCAAGCAACTCGTATTCAAGAAATATACTTCTAAACACTTGAATTCTTCGATCTACAAGCAATCTTCGACTATAAGCCCTAAAACCTTGGGTTGTATCAGACCATTTAAATCCAGACGCTATACTTAGGCAAGGCGCATGGATATAACGAATCGCAAAATCTCGTAGCTTAGGCGTGTTTACCGCGCGCCCCCCAGGCAGAAACCGTGATCCCTGAACAAAATCAACTCCACTCTTGAGAGCCTCGATAAAACGCGGTATTGCTCCGGGGTCATCCTTGTCGTTACCATCGATGGTTACAATGCCCTCGAAACCCTGGTCAAGGACAAAGGCATAGGCGCATCTAAGTTGTGCGCTCAACTTACCCGGGCCTTTTTTAACCACAAGGCCCCTGACTCCTACATGCTTTAGCTCTCCAATTTCCAAGGAGCCGTCCGTACTACCACCATCGACAATGATGATGTCTGCAATCGAAGCAATCTGCTGAGCCTGCATCCGTTTGAGAAGGTTTCTAATTCGATCGCCTTCGTTAATCACGGGGATCACAACGCAGAAGGGATGTTGTTTGCCCAGCCACAGAGGTGTCTCCATCGCAGGGACTTGCCACTTTGCCCGGTCTTCGGTATAAATGTCTTTTTTCATATTTGTATTCCTTTTAAGCCACCCGAACTGTGATGAGTGCCACGCCCAAAATCACGAGGAGGATGCCAGCACCAGTCGTCCAGTGAAAGGGCTCACGGAAGATCAAAACGGAAAAGAGTGCGACTGTTGCTACCGCCCCTGAGGTCAGTACCGGGTGAGCGACATTCAATGGCAACCTTGCAAGCGCAGCGGCGTACAGTATGAACGCTCCTCCATATAGGCCTATGCCTAGCCAGAAAGGCCAGTTACTCAAAGCTGCTAAGGGATCGGTCAGAGAGGGGAAATTCCTAGGGGGCATCATAGCCATCTTGACCAGCACACTGGCAGACGCGTTTGCGGCGATACCGAGCACCAAAATTAACCATTTCATCTGGCCACCCCGTGTACAGTCCGGTAGCAATCAACGGCGCATGTCAGAGCCCGCTCAATCGAGTAGAGGTGTGATTCCGCCTTTGTGGCAACCATCTCAATCGTGACCACCTGATTTGGAAGGTGGTTACTCAGTGCCTTGTGCATCAACTGATGGTCCGTTCCGCCATCACCCAAAGGTACAAGATCCGGCTCACTCGCGTGGACATGCCCGATCAATCTAGCGCTGCACTCCAGCACGGCTTCGGGAGACTCAGCATTAATAGTCAAAGCCCCAGTATCAAACTGCATCCGGATAGAACCGTGACCGGTGGCTACAACGATATGGGCTGTCTCTTCGCTGGTCGTCATGAAGTTTGCCCCGTATCGGGTGGGGTTTGGTTCTAAGCAGACAAAGACGCCATGCTCCTTAGCAGCATCGCCCAGACGTCGAAAAAAGCCTACCGCCTGTTCGAGGCTCTGGACGTCATTCAAACCCGAGCGGTCGCGATTCTTGGGTGAGCCAAATACCAAACGGGTCGCACCAAGGCCTGCGCCAATGTGGCACACCACTCGCAGATGCTCCAGCATCGCCTCCTGAGTCTTGCTATTACCAAATACATTTAGCCCTGTCGTGCCAAACAGCAAGGCTTGCATACCTGTAATTTCAATGCCGTGATCAGCCCACCATTGCCTGACGTTTGCGATGTCCCCATCTTTTGCGTTTGTAGGGTCTGGAAAGTACTTGCTTGGCGCTATATCAATGGCATCGACGGCGAACTTGCCCAGAAGCTTTGCCACAGCAAGATCTTCGTGAACGTCCCAGGCAATGTTTGATATCGCTAGCCTCACGATGCGACTCCGTTTTCACTCTTCAGGGTAATGGGCTCGGACTGGGCGTAGGCTCTAATCGCTTGGATGGTTTCGCGGACACTGTAATGATACTTCCCAGGAGGCGAACCGAAAATCTGCGCGTGTAGCGTTTGCATGTTGTAATGAGCCGGCGGATTTGCCAGCGACTGTGTGAATGGCCTTCCAAAGCCCTGAAGCGAAACATCTGCAACGCTGATTGGTTCAGCGGTCAAGTGTACCAGTGATAGACCAGCCTCCCTCGCCGTTTGGATGTCGAACCAAAGATTAATCATGGGATAGAACTGGAACACCCCTCGACTCTCAATCATATGAAGATTATTGTTATTATGTAGGTCATAAATTACATTCTTGCGCAAACCAGGGCCCACCAAACCCGGCAATCGTACAATCAAGTAATTCGAGAAATGCTGCTCGACAAACTTTTCGAGGAGTCGTCGATGAAATCCATAGGCCTGCAAACCTGACTCTTCAACAGATGTGGATTCATCAACGCCAATCGGCTCCTTGAATACATCGACGGTGCTGATCAATATGAATGTCTTGCACTTTATGGACCGAAGATGGTCGATCAGAGAATCAATCTTCTTTCTGTCACCTACCGGATCACGATTAACAATCCACTTCTGAGCAGGCGCACCTGCACAAACCACCATGTCAAATTCACGATCCTCAATTTCATGGATATTGGTCGAGCGATAAAGCGCAGAGAAATGTGCTTGCTTAAGAAGCGTACTTCCAACAAAACCAGAGAATCCTATTAGCGCGTTATTCATCATTACTCCAGCAAACTCTTACCTAAATCGGTGATTCCAAGTGCTGATATCTCATCCCAGGCCGTTGAGTTGGCATTTTGACTGCCGGAATCACCGGCATAATGGGATTTCAGCGTTCCAATCGTTGGCCAACGGCCATTTTCGGTCCCATTTCCTTCATGTCAGGAAAAATGTCACGACATTGGGCCATACGCTCCGATACCGCCCTGCTTGGCAGCTTCAAACAGCGACTCTTTTCAATGCGGCAGGGGAGTTACCCAAACGCCAACCGTCCGTAGGGCCTCCTCAGAAAGCCCCTACCGCAATCGGTGACCTCCTCTCTGGGAGTCGCAGGCGGGTTGGCTATTTCTGTCATCAAACCTCGCCAGGTGACCAGCCAAGCCAGCTGGCTGGCAAATACCGTGTT